>CAZQFI010000218.1:0-7350 GCA_964592545.1 uncultured Geobacteraceae bacterium | reverse complement strand
CACGACAAAAAGGAGACAATAATGGGTAGTACAGAGTTATCCCGGATCAAGGAACAATTACAGGAAGCCTACACGACAAAACTGTTTTTTACCGATCTGAATGGACGGCTGAAGAGCCTTTCGGTCAATCCGGCCGACATTGAGAATATTATCAGCAATGGTGTCGGAATCGATGGGAGTTCTATCGCCGGGATAGCAACGGTTGACAACAGCGACCGGATTTTGAAGCCGGTTGTTGAAAGTTTTCGGCTGGTCGATTTCGGGGATCGCAAGGTTGGTTTTTTTGTCGGGCGGATTTTTGATCAGGACGGTTCCCGGACAACGGTCGATCCCCGTTATGCACTGGAGCGGGCTGTCGAAAAGGCGGCCAGTGAAAATAACATCAAATTCATGATGGGACCGGAGCATGAGTTCTTCCTGTTTAACAGCGATGAAATCAACGCCAATACCCACACCGATAAACTTGAATATTTCAGCTCATCCCCGACCGATATCGGTGATGTGGTGCGGCAGGAAATTGTCAATGTCCTGGAAAAATGTGGCATTAAATACGAGAAAACTCACCACGAAGTCACATCGTCCCAGCACGAGATCAACCTTGAGCCGGGAGATCCACTGACGATTGCCGACCGGACGGTTCTGTTTGAGTTTGTCACCAAGGAGGTGGCGGCACAGTACAATCTGCACGCGACCTTCATGTCAAAACCGTTTACCGGCTACAACCGGAACGCTTTTCATATTCATACGTCATTTACCGATATGGCGGGGAAAAACCTCTGTTACGATGAGCAGGGTGAGTATCATCTCAGCGAGATGCTGATGAATTTTATCGGTGGAATTACCAGGCATGCGCGTGAGGCGTCCATTGTCCTGGCGTCAACGGTTAATTCCTACAAGGCTTATGTTCTGGGCAAGGAAGCGCCGATTGTTCGTGGCTGGGGGGTGCGGAATCGGAGTTCCATGGTGAGAATCCCCCACGCTCTCAGTCCTCAGGCCACCCGGATGGAGCTGCGCTGCCCCGATGCAACGGGAAATGTCTACATGCAGTTCGCAACGCTGATCTTTATGGGACTGGATGGGATTGCCAACAAGGATGATGCCGGACAACCCGATATGGGAAGTACTTATAAAAAGGATCTCCAACCTAAAGTTCGCGATGATCGCTTTCTCCCCCGCGACTTTTTCCCGGCACTGATGGCGGCTGAGGACAGTGCTTTTATGTCGGAGTCTCTCGGTAAGGAACTGTTTGACAACTATATGAAGATCAAGATCGCCGAGTGGGAAGATTATCGCACCACCGTCACCGATTATGAGCATCAGAATTATATGGAAATTTAACTAGCTTAGCGGACATAGTGGGACCAAAGCCCCTGCCATTTCGGTGGGGGCTTGTCTTTTGTCAAAACTTTAGAACTGGAAATGGATTGAAAAATGGGAAACGGTCTTCACGATATTTACCTGAATCTGAATGTTCGTGGCTTGCCGGTATCGGCAACACTGGGTATCAACGAGGAGAGTAACCGGCTTCTGGCCGAAGGCAGGAAAATCTACAAACTGGGATTGGGGCAGTCACCGTTTCCGGTTCCGGAACTGATTGTCAAAGAGTTGCAGAACAATGCCCACCAGAAAGATTACCTGCCGGTGTGTGGTTTGCCGGCGTTGTGTGAGGCTGTCTCCGGCTACTACCAGCGGACGCAACATCTTTCGTTCCGTTCCGATCATATTCTGATCGGTCCCGGTTCCAAGGAGCTGATGTTTATTCTGCAGCTGGCCTACTACGGGGATCTGGTGATCCCGACCCCCAGCTGGGTGTCGTATGCTCCGCAGGCACATATTATTGGTCGCCATGTCCACTGGCTTGAGACGAACGAAAAAAACAAATGGCTGCTGACCCCGGAAGAACTCGAACGTCATTGCCTGCGTGATCCCGATAAACCACGCATCGTTATCCTGAATTACCCGAATAATCCGACCGGTTGTTCGTACTCTGACGAGGAGTTGCAGGCACTTGCCGAGGTTGCCCGTAAATACCGGATTGTGATGCTGTCGGACGAAATTTACGGGGAACTGAATTTTGCCGGTAACCACCGCTCCATTGCCTGCTACTACCCCGAGGGAACAATTATTTCGAGTGGGCTGAGTAAATGGGCCGGTGCCGGTGGCTGGCGACTCGGAACCTTTGCTTTTCCCAACGAGCTCAAGTGGCTGCTCGATTCGATGGCCGTTATCGCCAGCGAAACCTTCACCGCGACGAGTGCGCCAATCCAGTATGCGGCAGTCAAGGCGTTTACCGGGGGTGTCGGCCTGGAACGCTACCTCTTTCAATCCCGCCGCATCCTCAAGGCGTTGAGCTGCTGGATCTGGGAGCAGCTCAACGCGACCGGAGCTTTGGTGGCACAACCTGACGGTGCTTTCTACATGTTTCCCGATTTTGAACCGCTGCGCGATAAGCTGGCGGATCGCGGCATTCATACCGGTGCGCAGCTCTGCCAGACGCTGCTGAAGGAGACCGGTGTCGCAATGTTGCCGGGCAGCTGTTTCGGTCGACCTGAGCGCGAATTAACCCTGCGCCTTGCTTTTGTCGATTTTGATGGTGCCAGGGTTCTTGCTGCTGCTGAGCAGATGCCTGCCGATCAGCCCCTGGATGAAGCGTTTCTTGATCAATATTGTCCCAAAGTCCTCACGGCAATTCGGCTGGTGTGTCACTGGTTAAAATAGCCTTGCCGCAAAGCGGTCTGGACAGGTTTTCTGTTCCGATGGACGATCGTATCTTGACAGATTTTTTTCCATCCCCTAGTTTTACGGCTCATGATTTACCCGTGACCAATCAATAAAGGGACAAAGGGAGAAGAGATATGGCGATGCAATTTTTAGAAATGCCCGACAGTCATGGCTATTTTGGTGAGTACGGTGGTCAGATTATTCCACCGGAGCTGAAGGCCATTATGGATGATATCAACGAATCCTACGAAAAAGTCAGGCAGACCGAAAAATTCCAGCAGGAGTTGCGGGAACTGTACACCGACTACGTTGGTCGGCCCAGCCCGATCTATTTTGCCAAGCGGTTGACCGCACAGCAGGGTGGCGCGCGGATTTTTCTCAAGCGGGAAGATCTCAACCACACCGGAGCCCACAAGATTAACCATTGTCTGGGGGAGGCGCTCCTCGCCAAGCACATGGGAAAAACCAGAGTCCTGGCCGAAACGGGTGCCGGACAGCACGGTATCGCACTGGCGACAGCCTGTGCATTGGTCGGTATCGACTGTGAAATCCATATGGGTGAGATCGATATTAAAAAAGAGCATCCCAATGTGACTAAAATGAAAATTCTTGGTTGCAATCTGGTGCCGGTGACCCGGGGAACCAAAACGTTGAAGGATGCTGTCGACAGCGCCTTTGAGGAGTACCTGAAAGATCCGGTCAACTCCCTTTATGCGATCGGTTCGGTGGTCGGTCCCCACCCTTTTCCACGCATGGTGCGCGATTTTCAGCAGATTGTCGGGACTGAGGCCCGTGAACAATTTCAGGCCAGAGAGGGAAAATTGCCCGATTATGTGATGGCATGTGTCGGCGGTGGGTCGAACGCTATCGGTCTGTTTACCGCATTTCTTGGTGACGAAGATGTCAAGATGATCGGTGTTGAGCCGGCGGGAAAAGGTTTGGATACCCCCGACCATGCGGCAACCCTGACTCTGGGGCGTAAAGGGGCGATCCACGGGTTTGAGTGTTACAACCTGCAGGATGAGAATGGGGAGCCGCTGCCGGTTTATTCCATCGCTTCGGGTCTCGATTACCCCGGAGTCGGTCCACAGCACTGTTATCTGAAAGACATCGATCGGGTTCAGTACCAGACGATTGACGATAAAGAGTGTCTCGACGCGTTTATGACGCTGTCCCGGCTGGAAGGGATCATTCCCGCCCTTGAAAGTGCCCACGCGGTTGCCTATGCCATGAAACTGGCAAAAGAATTACCGCAGGAGAAAACGATCCTGATCAATCTGTCGGGTCGCGGCGATAAGGATGCCGATTTTGTGGCCGACTACCTGTCACTTTAAGTTATTTCAGGAAAATTGAAGCTGCTTCTACGCGGGGATACGTTGAAACGTATCCCCGTTTTTTGTGGCGAAGGAGCGAACCCGTTATTCCTTTTCAGCCCGCTTGTCAGAATCGAGAACATCCCGGACTTTCTGGGTTAATTTGTAGAGGGAGAAGGGTTTTTTCAGCAACTGGGCGGAGGTGTTCTGCTGCCTGAGCTTGCTGAAATGTTTTCTGGGGTATCCCGACATATAGAGGATCTTCAACCCGGGTTTGATGTTTTTCAGGTACTCGCTCAGTTCCACGCCGTTCATTTTCGGCATGACAATGTCGGTCAGGAGCAGGTGGATCGGACCTTTGTATTTCTCCGCCTGCTGGATTGCGGCAAAAGGGCCGTGGGCGGAGAGGACAGTGTAGCCCGCTTCTGTCAGCATGTTGATCGTAATGTCGAGTAGTGAAGATTCATCTTCAACGACCAACACCGTTTCATTGCCGTGAACCAGGATGCCGCTGTCGGACAGGACGATCCTTTTCTCTGCCTCTATCTGGACCAGCGGGAAATAGATATCGAAACTCGACCCTTCTCCGGGGGTGCTGTTGACAATAATATAGCCGTTATTCTGTTTTATCAGACCGAAAACCATCGACAGGCCCAAACCCGTCCCCTTGCCGATCCCTTTTGTTGTAAAGAATGGATCGAATATTTTCTCCATGATTTCGGGAGCCATCCCGCAGCCGGTATCGGCGATTGTCAACAGGACGTGCCTGCCGGTACGTCCGCCGGGATGCTGCTGGCAGAAATTTTCGTCCAGCATGACATTTTTGGTCCTGACCGAAATGACACCATTACCTTCGATGGCATCTCTGGCATTGATAATGAGGTTGGTCAGAATCTGGTCAAAGTGGCTGGGATCGATGTCAACGAGGGGACGTTCGGCCTCGGCCATCCAGCGCAGTTCAAGGTGTTCACCGATCAGCCGCTTGAGCATGATGAGCATGTCGGCAACGGTGTCGTTCAAGTCCAGAATCTGTGGTTGACGTGACTGTTTGCGGGCGAAACCGAGGAGCTGCTGCGTCAGATTTGAGGAGCGGTTTGCTGCCAGTCTGATTTCCTGCAGGCGCTTCTCAAGGGGGTCACCCGGCGGTATTTTCATCAGGGCAATCTCGACCTGCCCGAGAATGATTGCCAGCATATTGTTAAAATCGTGCGCGACCCCTCCGGCCAACTGCCCGACAGCTTCCATCTTCTGTGAATGGCGGTATTTTTCTTCGGTCAGCAGTTGATCGGTGATGTCCCGTTTGATCGCAATGTAGTTGACGATGTTGCCGGCTTTATCAATGACCGGTGAAATGGTCGCTTTTTCAGTATATAGAGAGCCGTCTTTTTTCTTGTTGACGAACCGCCCCTTCCAGGTTTTCCCCTGTGTAATTGTCTCCCAGAGTTCGGCGTAGAGTTCGTCACTGTGCTCCCCGCTGCTCAGAATGCAGGGTTTTTCACCGATGGCTTCGTTTTGTGTATAGCCGGTGATTGCGGTAAACGTCGGATTGACATATTCGATGGTTCCCTCGGGATCGGTGATAACCACCGCTTCACCCGACTGTTCGATTGCAACGGCCAGTTGCAGCAGCTGTTTTTCCGCCCGCTGGAGCATGCGGAGGTCGATATCGACACAGAACAACTCTTTTTCTCCGTTTGGAGTTGTATGCATGATATGGGATGAGAACACGGGGACATCGTTACCGTCTTTGTCACTGAGAACGGTTTTTTCTGCCGGTATCTGCCGGCTTTCGCTGAGCCAGAGCTGGATCGATTGAACGACTTTCTCCCGCATTTGAGCGGGGATGATCAGATCTTCCAGCTTTTTACCAAGGGCTTCCTGTTTGGAATAGCCGTAGAGATCGGTGCTTGCCGTATTCCAGTAGATGATCTGACGCTTTTCGTTATAGCCCTGAATCGGGATATGTTCGAGATTGTCGATAATGGTGCGGAAGCGGATTTCACTGGCAGCAAGGGCGTATTCTCCCTGCTTTCGCGGAGTGATATCGATGACCAGCCCGACCATCCCCGTCAGGGTCCCATCGTCCTCGTAGATCCCCGTAACCGACAGGTCTCCCCAGAAGACGGTGCCGTCTTTACGGATATAGCGCTTATCCATCCGGTACGAGCTGCGTTCTCCGTCGAGTAGCTGCTGGTCAAGAGCCAGCTGTTGAGGAAGGTCGTCCGGGTGAGTGATGGGTTTGAAGTTGGTGGACATAAACTCCTCAGCCGTGTAGCCGATCATGCTGAGCCACTGCTGATTGACACGAATATAACGCCCGTCGGTATCAACTTCCATCATGCCGACGACCTGGTTATCAAAAAAAATCTGCAATGGATTTTTGGACTTCATGGGGTGTACCTTTTTGTTTAGCGCGCTTTTACAACCATCAGGGTGATGTCATCATCCTGGGGTGCTTCATCTCTGAAACTGTTAAGCTCCGAAATAAATTTTGTAATGATTTCGTCGGCGCTGTCTTTAGCAGAAAGAGTCAGCAACTCTGCTATCCTCCGGGTTCCAAACATGTCACCGGCGCCATTCCGTGTTTCCCATATCCCGTCGGTTCCAATCAACAAAATGTCACCGCTTGAAAATATTATTTCGGGAGAAATTTCAAACGTTGTGTCTTCAAATATCCCCAGGGGAATCCCGGAACTGCCAAGCTCTTCGACCTGACCGTTGCGGTAGAGGAATGAAGGGGCATGCCCCGCTGAAATCCAGTTCAGAGACTGACTTTTCGGATCAAGAATACCATAAAATAACGTCATGAAGTTGGAACTTGCCGTCCCCCGGTACAGGTCGTTGTTAAGTTCCTGGACCATTGACGGGAGATCGGCACGGTAGCGATCTGCCAGAGAATGGAGGATGCCACGGGCTGTCGCCATAACGAGAGCGGCTCCGATACCGTGTCCGGAGACATCACCAACTGCGATGCCAAGTTTTTTTTCGGGCGAGCTCAGGGGGATGAAGTCAAAGTAATCGCCGCCGGTTTCATCGCAATAGAGACTCTTCGCCGCCATGTCGAAGTTGAAACCATCGGGCGCCGCTGACGGTAGAAACTGCTGCTGGATCTCTTTCGCAAGATCCAGAGAGTGTTTCATCTGATCCCGTTCTTTCAGGTTGGCACCCATCCGGTTGAAAATATGGCCAAGATCTTCCAGCTCATCTCCGGTGTTGATTTCAACGCGGGCGTCAAAGTTTCCCGCCGCCAGCTGGTTTGCCGTTGTTGCCAGCTGCATGATGGGTTCGGTGACTTTTCGGGAGCGGATGAACGCCA
>CAZQFI010000217.1:0-5433 GCA_964592545.1 uncultured Geobacteraceae bacterium | reverse complement strand
AAAGAGTTTGACGGAATGGAAAGAGAGGTTAACTTTGACAGCAAAAATTAGAGAAATCAGAACGCGTTTAGTGACAGGATTCCACGACAAAAAAATACCAGGGCAAACAGCATCGGAACAACAACATTCGTCAGAAAATGTAAGTCCAGACCGTGACTGTGGCCATAAATTCTCTTCATCGCAGCCAAGCGAAACTACTCATTGTCATCGAGCAGCCGTATCAGCGAGACACCAACAACATACAGTGCATACATTGCCTTGACCAGATCAACACTCATAAGAAATTCTCCATAACACTGTTTTACTAGTGTAGTAAATTCAGCAATAAATTCAATATAAGAAAAACTATAACCCTTATCCAATCAATAGATCATTTATTCAATCATAATGCACAATCCAATGTTTTATCTGAAGACAAAGAAGTTACTGAGTTTCTGATACACCGACCTCATAAAATTTTCTCGGTCTGTTAAATTGACAAAAAAGAGGCGATGACTTCTACTTCATTCTACAGTAGAATAGTGTTTCGCAGGAGACAGGACTATATCAACTGTAACGAGATGCTGCGACGCTACTAAGTTTTAGATGACTGGCTGCAGCTAATCAAATATGGAAATCTGCATGAAACTTCGTCATCTATTTTTTATTATCCTACTGATGATATTTTCCTTGCTCCCTCCGGACAGCCTCCGGGCAGCCAACCCCGAGATTCAAAAAATCAGGGACGCTATCGATGTCCTGATTGCCGCTGTCAGCAGCCACTCGGTCGATCCCGGCATTTCCACCGCACTAAATACAGTTTCGGATCCCACCAGGACAATTATCACCTTTAATGCTCACCAGAAAATGCAGACGATTACGCTCGAGATTGATGACCATCCTGAACAAGAAAATGAGCTACTGACGCTGCTCGACAAATATCAGGCGATCAATGATGCCATCATCGGCCGACCAGCCCGCTGGCTTAAATATGTTGCGGCAGCCCGCAAACAGCAACCCGCAACGCAGACAACAAACAATTCAAATATGACCAGGAACCTGCTGCAGCAAACACGTATAGATGATCTGGACAACATGAGATTCGCTTTTTCCGGCTATGAACGAAGCTTAGATGAAATCAACGACAAGATTGAACTGTTGCAGAAAAAATTAGATCCTGTGCAAAAACGGCTTAACCAGGTCACGCCAGACATGGTCAATTTTCAACGTAAACTGGCCAAAATCCTGACCCTGCTGAGTGAGGGAAAGCAGACGTGTGAAACAGCTACAAACCTCTACCAGAAGATGGTTGACCTAAAAAAATCGATCGTGGCAGGGGAAGAGATTATTGCAGGAAGAATCGATAAAATCAGGCAGATGCTTGCCGATTGCACCACTCCTGGGGTGCGCAATAAATTGAGAGCCGATTATCAAGCGGCAGTGAGCACCTTGGAGATCATGCAGAAAGCACTGCGTGCCATGCCAGAAACTGAACTTCAGCTCAAACTAGAACTCGCCAGAATTGACAAGCTCAACAAGCAACTCAAAACCCATAATTCTGCAACCTTCAGTCAGGAGATGCAAAATTATCTCGATCAACTTGACCGGTTCAAGCAGGATAGAAGCTATTTACTCCTAGACTGGCCTAAAGAGGCGAAGCAGTTAGAATCTGAGATGACCAAGCTGAAAAACCAGATTCGGAATGACAAGGCATACTTCAGCCAGCAGTTTCCCTCTTCATCCGGTGATTTTGACAAATATGTTGCTAGAATCGATGCTCTGCGTCTTCCCTATGTTGCTGCCTCCCTACTCAATGACAGCATCGACCGAAGCATTACAAAATTCGATAGCACGCCCCTCACCTATCTGAGCATCCAGAATCTTCTCAAGAAACAATCGCTACGCATCGACTGTCAGCAGAAGGACACACCGGTTGACAACCTCTCCGATAAAGCCAATACTGCCTTTTTCCGAGCCACCCTTGCGATCAGGGACAACGAGTCATGTCTCACGGCCTGTAATGAACCAGAGTCACCTCTGGAAAATCCTGTTGAGCAAAATCAGCTGCCAGACACTCGGGATACGGAAACATCACCCGCTCTGCCATCCGTCTCAGCATTGCCACCACTCGATTCAGAAATAGACAACGGGTTGATCATTGCGGGGCCAAGCGAAGTCGAAGTTGGACAGGGCCTGAGTTTCATCGCCTGTGACGCCATGGGAAGTCCCTACCAAAATGGAGACTTTAGCTGGAATATCACCCGGGAAGACCTGATGAGCCTGACCCGTTCAGGAAATCCGGCTGGCGGTGCAGCTTTTAAAGAAGGAACAGTTACCATCATTGTTCACCACAACGGCATGACCGCTTTTTTAGATATCAAGATTAAACCACGCCAAAATCTGGCAGATATGCAAACCGGAACCAGTCAGCCAACCTTCAATATTTCTGGTGTTGACAGAGATCATGCTGAAACGACAGAGACTCCAACCTTCAATATTTCCACAATTGACAGAAATAATCTTCGGACCGATCAAATAACAACCAACCCTGCCACGGAGCAGCCCCGGCCAGACAAACAGATCTGTGCGACTATCACAGGTAACCTACGAGCTGCCTGCCGAGCTGGGAATACCAGTGCGATCAACGGCTTGCAGGTCGAAGCGATGAACAACCACTGTAGTATCAGCACCAATCTCCAGCAATGGGCGAATCGAGTGGTTGATGAGCAACAACAGCGGCAGGCAGAACAGCAGCAGCGGCAGCAACGACTGGAGGAGGCACAGCGCAACCAGCAGCAGGCGCAATCGGCCCAAAACAGCAGCAACACCGCCAGCCTGTTCGACATGATCGAATCGGGGCTGCAACAGATGAGTCAACTGCAGAACCAGCCCCCACCGGGCAAACCGTCCCCCGCCGTGCCTGCAAACCCAAACCTGAATGCAAGTGCCAACCTGCCGGTCCGTAGCTGGACCACTCCGAATGGAACGGTGACAGATGCGCCTTCCCGACAGAACAGCAGCGGGAACTCGACAGGTACTACAGACAATCGGATCACTCAACAGGCCGTTTCCAACAACCGCAACGAAATAGCTGCGCCAGCCTACTGTGGCCTGTGGGAGGTACAACTGACAATTGTAGCCAGCCATGACTCACGCCGTGGGTATGCAGACAAAGTCGGCCGTAAACTGACCCGTTTCATCGATCTGCGACCGTTCAATCGCAACGGCCGCAGGAACATCAGGGTCACCCATCTTTATCCCTGCAACAGTGGCAAATGTACTATGACGGAATTCGTTCTCCCGGAAGTCAAGGGGGAAACATTCAACGTAAACTATGAAGAGACCACCGGCAACCAGAATCTGTTCAGAAAACGCACGTACGTCTACAAAATTACTCCCCGGTCAGTCAGCGGCAGCATTACTGACAAAGATTATCTGAAGTCAAAAATACTCGGTGAAACGACAACTAAAGTTGTCGGCGTCAGAAAGCTGCGCTAGGAGAAAATGATGCGTCTCGATAACTCCTGCATTGCCCTTCTTTTCATTCTTCAACTGCTCGCAGCCGCTTTTCCCGTCAGCAGTGTCGCCAGCATGAGTTCCATCGAACAAGTCAGACAGGATGCAGCGCAGTACGGCGACTACGGTAGCAAATCACGGCTTAGACCGGTCTTGTCATTACTCTCGCAACAGCAATACGATCAGGCGTTACAGAAAGCAGCCGCCATGCTGGCAGTGAGACCAAATGACGCTTCGCTCCATTTTCTCACCGGTCTGGCACATTATTTCCGGAATAATGATTCTCAGGCGATCAACAGTTTTTCCGTGGCTCTGCAGATCGATACCAGTCGCGGTGACGCCTGTTTCTACCGGAGCCTCAGTTATCGCCGCAGCGGTCAGCCCGCTAAAGCTCTGGAGGATATCAGTACGGCCATCTATCAATCCAGAACGATAGCTCAGCTCACCGATCTGAGCAAAGCTCTTGATGGACAAAACGCCGCACCGATGACGGGTGCACAACTCTATTTCTGGCGGGCAACCTGCAACCGGGATCTCGGTAGATCCGATGCGGCTCTGAACGATATTAATCAGGCGATCAACAACGGCCCCGTCCGTGAAGACTTCTATCTGTTCAGGAGCCAGCTTCACTACGCCCGCAGGCAGCTGGACCCTGCAACAACCGATCTGCACAGCTGTATCCGTATGTCTACACCGGGCTCACCGAATGCCTCCGCCGCCTGGAACCTGCTGGGGATCATTGAATTTATTCGCGGCAACTATCCGCAGGCCCTTGACTATTACCGGAAAGCTGCTCCCGACAACCCGGTGACAAAGATCAACATTGCCGTCGCGCTCTGGCTGAATGGTGAACACGACAAAGGGTTTTCGCTACTGCAGGAACTGAAGGGGCAAATGGATGACGCCGTTTTTTACTACCACTACGGCTACCTGCTCCACCTGCGCGGTGAACAACGGCAGGCTCGCAGTAACTTTGCCAAAGCGCAGGAGAAGAATCCCGCGATCTTGCAGCAACGAAGAGGAATGCTCGATTCCACCCCATCCAATTCCGCAACCAGAAAATTCTACCAGCAGGAACTCCAAACAGCGCAGGCCTACCTGAATAATCAGACACCGCCTGGTACTGCCACGAGCACCCCAAAACTGGAAATGACCAGTTTACGCATCGAGCCGGATCCTGTCCCGGCCGATACTCCTTCGGCAATCCTCATCGATTTCACCTGCAGCTCCGCCGAAAATCGTGCACATATCGACGTGGAACTCTTTTTCACTGTCACAAGTAAAGGGAAGCAGCTGTTCAAATCTCCACCGATCAAACTCAGTGCCGAAAATGGCGTATCGGCCAGCTATAGAGTCAGGCTCGATCCGATCAATGCAGTCGGACAGTATCAAATTAAAGCATTCTTAAAGTACGGAAAACTTATTGTCGCCAGGGAAGTTGTACTTCGAGCGGTTGCCCGGTAGAAGAAAATTGATAAACGGAAAGGAATGTGTTTCTGTGGAAGAAAAGATGTTTGAAGTAAGGGCTCTCTTAGGATAACCGGGAGAGCCCTCGTCATACTTAATCTTTAATTTTCAGTCAAAAAATATCTTTCGTAAAATTCTTCAAGATTACTCAGGTGACGGGTCTCGTCAGCCAACAGGCGTTTGAAAAGATCAGCCATTGGTGCCCCTTCACAGCCGGACATCAGCCTTTTATAAAAATCGACAGCAGATTTCTCAAGATAAATAGCGTGAGCCAATGCAGTTCTGGCGTCGGCACCCGGAGCAATCTCCTTTTGTTCAAAAACGTAGTTGAGATTCATTGACGGGATCTCTTTGTGTAACTCAGCCGCTCTCTGATCATGCCCATCGAGTAATGCCATCTCGAGGCGCTGTTTATGGTTAAGCTCTTCAATTGCGGCCTCACGCAGAATTGCCTTTGCCTGACGATCTTCT
>CAZQFI010000216.1:0-4009 GCA_964592545.1 uncultured Geobacteraceae bacterium | reverse complement strand
CTTGTCATTGACAATCGGATCACGATAACGGAACTCACTGGCAATATCGATTTCGACCGGGATCCGGGCCAGTTTTTCGATGTAAAACTTTCCCACCAGGCCGGCATGCCACGAAGTACCACAGGCAATGATAAAGATTTTATCAAGGTCGGCAAGCTGGTCGTTGCTCAAATCGAGATCTTCGAGATAGATATCGCCCTCTTCCCCCTGCAGTCGGCCGGCAATCGTGTCGGCAATTGCCCGGGGCTGCTCGTAGATCTCCTTGAGCATAAAGTGCTTGTAGCCCCCTTTTTCTGCCATCAGCGGGCTCCAGGTAATCGTCTTTGTTTCACGATTTATTGCGTGACCGGACAGGTCGGTCATCCACATTTTTTCGGGGGTAAAAACGGCAATATCACCATCTTCGAGAAAAATCATCTCGCGAGTGTGAGAGAGCATGGCCGGAATATCGGAGGCAACAAAAAATTCACCGTTGCCCTGGCCAATCACCAGCGGTGCCCCCTGCTTGGCGGCAATCAGCTTATCGGGTTCACCATTACAGAGAATTGCCACCGCATAGGCACCCTCAGCTTCCCGCAATGCCAACCGGACCGCATCTTCAAAATCACCACACTGATTGTAGTGCTCTTCAACCAGATGGGCGATGATCTCGGTATCGGTTTCAGAGACGAACTCGTGACCCTGCGCCTGTAACCGCTCCTTCAGTTTCAGATAGTTTTCGATGATCCCGTTGTGAACAACGATAATATTTCCCGCCCGGTGCGGGTGGGCATTAATCTCGGAGGGACGACCGTGGGTTGCCCAGCGGGTATGTCCAATCCCGCGACTCCCTTCAGCCGGTTGTTCCTGAAGGATTTTTTCGAGATTGATCAGTTTCCCTTCCGCCCGGTGAATCTGCGGTTCTCCCCCGTTGAGGGTACAGATTCCCGCCGAGTCATAACCACGATATTCGAGTCGTCTGAGACCATCGATAATGATGGGGGACGCGTCCTGCTGCCCGATGTAACCAACGATTCCGCACATATTTTCCTCCGGATCAAATCACGATTTTTTCTGTTTACGCAGTCGCCAGCCGGCAATCACTGTCTGTTCAACGCGCGATAATGCCAGGGCATCCGCAGGGACATCCTTGGTAATTGTCGATCCGGCAGCAATCAGACTGTTGCGTCCGATCTTGACCGGAGCGATAAGCTGGCAGTCGCTGCCAACAAAAACGTCATCCTCAACCGTTGTCTTATGCTTGTTGACCCCATCGTAATTACAGGTGATGGTCCCGCAACCAAAATTGACGTTGGTTCCGATTTCAGCATCCCCCAGATAGGTGAGGTGGCTCGCCTGGGATTTTTCACCCAGGTAGATTTTTTTGGTCTCGACAAAATTGCCGATTTTATTATTTCCAACCAGAACAGTTCCGGGTCGCAAATGCGCCATCGGGCCAACTTTGCAGTTTTCACCGATCTGCGATTCTTCAATCGCCGAGCCCGCCTTGATATGGGTATTATCGGCAATCTGGGAATCGACCACAACGACGCCGGTTTCGATAATACAGTTCTTGCCGATGGACGTTTTGCCCCGCAGGTGAACATTGGGATGGAGAATTGTATCCATCCCGATTTCAACACCGTTATCGATATAGACAGTTGTCGGGTCGGGCATCGAAATCCCGCCAAACATCAGGTTGGCATTAATCCGCCAGCGCATCAGCACTTCGGCTTCGGCCAACTGGCAGCGATCATTGATCCCCATCACCTCGGTCGGATCATCAACACACAATGCGCGGGTTTTCTCTCCGGCAGCAACGGCTGCTGCAACCACATCGGTCAGATAATATTCCCCCTGGGCATTATTTTTATTCAGCCCCTTCAACGCAGAAAGGACAAATGCCGCATCAAACAGATAGGTTCCGGTATTAATCTCGGTCACCTGACGCTGCTCTTCGGTCGCATCTTTTTCTTCAACAATCTGCAGAACCTGTTCACCATCCCGGATAATCCGCCCGTAACCGGCAGGGTTGGGCATCTGGGCGGTCAAAACTGTTACCGCGGCCTGTTGCTGAGAATGGTATCGCAGCAACCGTTCCAGCGTTTCAGCCTGCAATAACGGGACATCGCCACACAGCAGCAGCAGCGCCCCCGAATACCCGCGCAGGGAATCGGCGGCGCACATCAGGGCGTGACCCGTCCCCAGCTGATCGGTCTGCTGAATCCAGGTGATCTCATCCCCGGGGAAAGCTGCTGTTACCTGCTCCGCCTGATGGCCAACCACAACCTTCAGCTGCTTGAAGCCGGCCTGTTTAGCCGCCTCAAGTGGATAAGAAAGCATCGGCTGTCCACATATCGGATGCAACACTTTTGCCAAAGCCGACCTCATTCGGGTCCCTTTTCCCGCAGCCAAAATGACCGCTGCCAGTCCTTTTTGCATATAAAAATCCCCTTACCTAGTGTTAAAAAAAATTTAATTATCTCAAAACAACTCTTACCAAGTCAAGTAACATCACCCGACGAGATGAATAAAATCAGCAATTATTTACATTATTGCGGGACTCACGTATAGTTTCTTTTTTGGAGGATCTTAAGATGGATGAGCGGCGTCAACTAGCCCAAGAGCTTGATGAAATTCAGCAGTTGATCAAAGAGCTGGAAATTCGCTATGAACAGTATTTTGCCGGAATTGAGCGGCGCGAACCGTTCAACGAGCGGAAAGATATCGCTCGCCGTATTCGCCATTTTACCAACCGCCATATCGTCTGGACCGATCTGAAATTTCGCTATCAGGGACTCGCGTCCCGCTTCATGTCGTATGGTCAATATTGGGATCGAATTCTCCGCCTGATTGATGAAGGGAAGTATCATCGTCATATGGCAAAAGCACAATCGTCAGCGGCAACAAAAAGAAAACCTCTCGATCCCGCAACCGAAGCAACCAGATTACAGCAGGAACTCAGCAAGGCCCGTAAAAGCTGCGGCCTTTCGGGCAATGCTCCCAGTACCGAAAAAGTGGCCCGCTTCCTCGCCAGCCAGCGGGAGAAAATCCGCGAACGTTACGGTGACAAGCCCGTCGAATTCAGTATTGATACCAGCGGTGAAAAACCCCGCATCAAAGTCAGTCTCAGTAAGTAGCTGATGAAAATCCTCATCGCGACCCTGCACGTACGCCCATCGGCACAGGCAGTTCCCCTCGCAGCAGGATGCCTCAAGGCGTGTCTCCCCACCGAACTGCAGCAACAGACCCAGCTGATTGACCTGTTCCCTAACCAGGATACGCCGACACTTTGCCGACAACTGCTGGCCCACAATCCCGATATTATCGCCTTCCCCCTCTACGTCTGGAATCGGCAACAGATCATTGAACTGGCCCGGCTGCTGCGTCAGCAGCTGCCCGACATCACGCTGCTTGCCGGTGGTCCCGAGGCCAGCGCCGACAGTCGGAATGTCCTCCGTGATGGAGTTCTCGATGGAATTATCCGCGGCGAAGGGGAGGTCTCATTCGCCCGACTGATCAGTCATTTTTCAACGAACCAGGCACCTGGCACAATCTCCGGATTTCTTTCTGCTGGCGAGAAAACTGCCAAAATTCCTGCGGCCGCCGTCTGCTCAGACCTCGCGATCCTGCCGTCACCGTGGCTGACCGGACAGATTGAGCTGAAAAAAGATTGCGGGGTGCTGTGGGAAGTCGCGCGGGGATGTCAGTTCAACTGCGCCTTCTGCTACGACGCCAAAGGGCATCAGGGAGTCCGCCCCCTTCCTATCAAACGGCTGGAAGAGGAGTTAAAACTCTTTGTCAGAAAGGGGGTTGCACAGATCTGGATTCTCGATTCAACCTTCAATGCACCACCCGAACGGGGCAAACAGCTCCTCAGGATGCTTCTTGACATCGCACCGCAGATCCACTACCACATTGAAGCAAAAGCCGACTTTCTCGATTCCGAAACAATTGATTTGCTGGCACAGCTCTCATGCTCGGTACAGATTGGTCTGCAATCGGCAACGGAACAGGTATTGAAACCGCT
>CAZQFI010000215.1:0-3679 GCA_964592545.1 uncultured Geobacteraceae bacterium | reverse complement strand
TGGTGGTATTGGCTTCATCAAGAAGAGCCATCGCAGTCACAGCGACTTCACCACACTTGAGAACCAGGCCGACCATCTCATCAACACTTAAATCCTGGGTTGTTGAGACCAGAGCTTCGACCATGAAGTCGTAGATTTCCTCTTTTTCAAAACCGAGCATCGCAGCGTGGTCAGCATAAGCGGCCATCCCTTTGAGACCGTAGATCAGCAGTTCACGCAACGAGCGAACATCTTCATTGGCCTGGGAAAGGACACCAACCTCAGCACCCTTGGCGACGAAATCGGCCTCGGCACCGTTCCAGTTGACTTCATCAGCGTCACTGCTGAAACCGGTCGCAGTTTTCAGTGCATCACGTTTGGAGATAGTTTCTTTCACCAGCTCAACAAAACGATCATTATCGAAGTTGGCATTGGTAATTGTTGCAAACAGCCCCTGGGCAATAAACAGCCCAACAGACTTATCCAGTTTCCCCTGTTTTTTTGCTTCGGCTGCAACAACGGACAGCCCTTTCAGGGTGAAAACCAGCAGATCCTGAAGTTGGGCGGTATCTTCTTTTTTGCCACAAACACCGACAGCAGTACAACCGGTACCCTTTGCCGCTTCCTGACATTGAAAACAAAACATACTCATTTTTGATATTCTCCTTTAGATTAAGGTAACAATGGTTTCTTTCTCGCGACCAAAGATGACACAGGCCGCAGTTGAAAAAATTGACGCAGATCAATTGTGGATAAATTTAGTTATATTTATCATATCCACAAGCATTTCGTCAAAAGTATAGCAGACAAATGTCCGAATACTTTGAATCAGAATCATATTTTCCGAGGGTCAACAATTGGCAGCCCCGACCAATTGTTGACAAAAAAAGTAATATTTCTGGATTTACTTGACCTGCATCAATTTCAAGGGTGAAACATTTCCCTATACTCCGGTCAAAACAATTTCAGGGAGAATAATTATGACAACAGCAACGCTGGATAAAATTCATAAAGATCTGACAGTCAAAGAAGTCCTTGACCGCTGGCCGGCAACACTTGACGTCTTTGTCGCCAACGGCTTTGAAAATTTTCGTGATGAGAAGCAACGCAACGCCGTCGGAGCTTTTTTAAAGCTTGAACGGGCCGCCCAGACCAAGAAATACGACCTCGATAATTTCCTCGGTCTCCTTCAGGACAAAATTGATGAGGAGCTCAATCAGGTTGATGTCACAATGAAAACAACCGAGAAGGCCGGAAGCCAGGTCAATGTCTCCGGATTACTCCCCTGCCCGGTTCGGCTGCCATTGCTCGAAGGGTTTGATGCCTTTATTGAAAAATATACCGCTGAGACCGGCAACACCGTCAGCTACAAACTTGAAGCGGCCTCGGTCGGCGCCAACTGGATCGAAGAAAATATAAAAGGGATTGAAGATCCCGATGAACTGCCCGACATTTTCCTGTCGGCAGGCTTTGAAACATTTTTCGATCAGAAAACGATTGGACATTTCAAGGAAGAAGGTGTTTTCACCGATATCACCGGTGATGCCGTCAACCCCGACTTTGCCGATATCGACATTAAAGACCCGAAGAAAGACTATTCCATTATCTCTGCAGTTCCGGCTGTCTTTATGGTCAATCACGATGTTCTCGGTGATCTGCCGGTACCACGGCGCTGGTCCGACCTGCTGAAACCCGAATACGAGCAGCAGGTTGCCCTGCCGGTTGGTGATTTTGACCTGTTTAATGCAATTCTCCTGGCGCTGCACAGAGAGCATGGCGATGAGGGGATTGAAAAACTGGGCCGCTGTATGTTGAAGTCGATGCACCCGTCGCAGATGGTGAAAAATGCCAAACGGGTCGCCGAAGAAAAACCGATCGTCACAATTATGCCCTATTTCTTCACCAAAATGGCACGGATGGTTCAGAGCCTTGAAATCGTCTGGCCCGAAGATGGTGCGGTTCTCAGCCCGATTTTTATGCTGACCAAGAAGGCGACCATCGACCGGGTCAGGCCGATTGCCGAGTACCTTGCCAGTCAACCGGTTGGTGAAATTCTGGCACAGAAAGGGCTGTTCCCATCGGTTCACCCGGATGTTGACAACCAGCTGGAAGGGAATCACCCATGGAAGTGGGTTGGCTGGGATTACATCTATCAGAACGATATCGGCGCATTGATCAAGCGGACAACCAAAATTTTTGAAGACTCCATGAACGCTGCATAAAGGATAAATCCATGCGCTTTTTAACCATATCAGGCCCACCGTCATCGGGAAAAACCTCGGTGATTTTGCGGGTCATTGAAGCACTGCAGGCTCGCCAGAAAAAAATCGGTGTCGTCAAATTTGACTGTCTGTTGACCGATGACGACAAGCTCTACGCCAAAAAAGGTGTCCTGGTCAAAAAGGGATTGTCGGGAGCGCTGTGTCCCGACCACTATTTCGTCAGCAATATCGAAGCATGTGTCACCTGGGGTCATGCCAATCACTGCGAATATCTGATCAGTGAAAGTGCCGGACTGTGCAACCGCTGTTCTCCTCACATCAAGGAGATCACGGCAGTGTGCGTTATCGACAACCTCAGCGGCATCAATACGCCGAAAAAGATCGGCCCGATGCTGAAATCTGCTGACATTGTTGTGATTACCAAAGGGGATATCGTCTCACAGGCGGAACGGGAAGTTTTTGCCTCACGCGTCAAGCAGGTCAATCCCGGCGCGATCATCATGAATGTTAACGGCATTACCGGGCAGGGCGCTTTTGAACTGACCAGCCTGTTTGAGGAGGCCTCTGACATCGAAACTCTCAAAGGGAAAGTTCTGCGCTTTTCGATGCCGTCGGCACTCTGCTCCTACTGTCTCGGCGAAACGCGGATCGGGGAAGAACACCAGACCGGCAACATCCGCAAGATGGAGATTTAGCCATGACAGACAGAACATTATTCCATAAGCCACTGACAGAGACCCTTGCGGAACACCCCTATATTGATGATTTTCTCGACTCGTTCGGTTTGACAATTCAGCCGGGCGAAGAAACGCTGGCAAACTACCTCGATACCCTTGATCCTGACACCCTTGAAGATCTGGGTCTCAGTGAGGAACAGTTGCGCCACAGCCTTGATGAATTTCTCAGCGGCATGATGGCGTTAAGTGATCCGATGGAAAAAGTGGAATCACTGACAATTATCGGCGGTCACAACAAATCGGGCGAAGCAGAGAATCTGGAGCTGGTTTTAAAGCCGGGCGAAGTGATCTGCATTGTCGGGCCGACCGGTTCAGGAAAAAGCCGGCTGCTTGCCGATATCGAGTGGGTCGCTCAGGGCGATACCCCGACCGGGCGGAAAATCCTCATCAACGATCAGGTTCCCGACGGCAAATGGCGTTTTTCCACCGAATACAAACTGGTGGCCCAGCTGTCACAGAATATGAACTTTGTCATGGACCTGTCGGCCGAGGAATTTATCCGGATGCATGCCGAGAGCCGGCTGGTCACCGATCCGGAAGAAAAAGTTGCCCAGATTCTGCAGCAGGCCAATGAACTTGCCGGGGAACAGTTTGACCCCGATACACCGGTTACATCACTCAGCGGCGGACAGTCACGGGCACTGATGATTGCCGATATGGCCATTTTGAGCAAATCACCCATCGCTCTGATTGATGAAATTGAAAATGCCGGTATCGACCGCAAGAAAGCGCTTGACCTGC
>CAZQFI010000214.1:0-6439 GCA_964592545.1 uncultured Geobacteraceae bacterium | reverse complement strand
GGTCGCACAGTAGCGCCGGTAATCATAAAAAAGGGAGATACATCTGAGCGATGTATCTCCCTGAGATTGTTGATTAACCTGGTTGTGACTTAGTATTTTCCAAAGTCGTCATCGTCAAGTTGAATCACCTTTTCCGGATCGGTTGTGCCCCAGCCATCCGCCGCCGGTGCCGGTAAGGATTGCGCCTGTTGCTGGGGTTGAGGCGGTGTCGGCTGAGTGTTTACAACCGGTGACTGAGGTTGAGAAAAGCTGCTGCCGTAGGTTGCTCCCCCCAGAATTTTGAACCGCTCCAGCATCTGCTGCAAGAAGGAGGTTTGAGAGGAGAGTTCCTCTGCAACGGCGGCGGTCTCTTCTGCGCTGGCGGTCGAACTCTGATTGACGGCACTGAGTTGTGCGAGCCCCTCGTTGGCCTGGGAGACCCCTTGAGCCTGCTCATTACTTGCAGCGGCAATCTCGTTGACTAGGTCCGAAACCTGAACAACCCCCTGATAGATCTCTTTGAGTGCTTCCGCCGTCTGATCGGCGATTTGGGCGCCCCGTTCAGTTTTTTCAACGGACCCCTGAATCAGTGCGGTCGTCTCATTGGCCGCCTTGGCACTGCGTGCTGCAAGATTCCGCACCTCTTCAGCGACAACGGCAAAACCTTTTCCGTGCTGACCGGCCCGTGCCGCTTCAACGGCAGCATTGAGAGCCAACAGGTTGGTCTGGAAAGCGATCTCATCAATAACCTTGATGATTTTACTGATGTTCTGACCCGCTTCGTTGATTTCGGCCATCGCCTCAACCATCGACTGCATCTGCTGGTCACCTTTTTCGGCGGCGAGTTTCGCAGCGGAAGAGAGCTGATTAACTTTTTCGGCATTTTGGGTGTTGCTTGCGGTCTGCTCATTCATCAGGTGCATCGATGCCGAGATCTCTTCGAGTGCTGCTGCCTGCTTTGTTGCACCATCAGCAAGGGAGGTACTGGTTGCCGAAACCTGCAGTGTGTCGGATGCAATTTTCTGACTCGATTGCAGGACACTCTGAACGGTTTCTGAAAGCCCCTGGTTGGCTTTCGCCAGTGGTTTTGAAATCAGTCCGGTTGCCTTAAAGGTAAAGTCCCCTTCGGCCAGTCGGTTAAAGGCGGTCAGAATCTCATTCTTGAGACTGTCGGCAAACTGATCCATATCCTCTGCAAGCTGTCCGATTTCATCACCCTGAGACAGATTCAGCCGTTTATCGAGGTCACCTTTCCCCATGCCGTCAACCATTTCAACCACGGCACGCAGCGGACGGACAATCTTGCGGTTGATCAGCAGCCAGATCAGGAAGGTAACGATCAGGATGATGACGCCACCGGTATAAAGTGAGGCGGTCAGTCTGACAACTTTTCCCTGCGATTCAGCGGCATACATTCCGACAGCTTTGTTCATCTCTTTCAGCAGGGGGATATTCTGCAGCGTAATTTTTTCGATGGCGGCATTCATTGCTTCGCCACTGCTGGCGGGATTGGCGACGGTTTTTATCTGAGCTGAAAAATCGGTCCAGAGAGATTCAACCTTGCGAAGTTGACCGAGAATTTCACTGTTCCTGGTCGGTGGAATATTTATCGCGCTGTTGCCGTCAATCAGGGCTTTCAGAGAAGAATCGAACAGATCGTGAGTTTCAAGAAGTGTCGACCGACATTTTTCAACCGACAGCCCCGCCTTGATCGTCATCGCTTCTTTTGACATCTTCTGGGTGAGCATTCGCTGGCGACCGGCAACATTGATAACGGTCGAATCGTTTTTCTGGTTCTTCAGCGTGACGACTGAAAAGATAATCAGCAGGATACTGATCAGGGTAATGACACAAATTGCCCCGGTAAGCTTGGCACTGAGTCCGATCGATTTTGTCTGAGCCATAGAAAAAGTCTCCAGCGATAGAAATAGTTGTCTATAATAAAAATATTAGCTTTCGCTTATAATATATTATGCGCAAGAGATGTCAATATATTTTAATGTTATTTAGTACATTATTTTATGTGAATATTCTGTTGCAGAGTGGGAGGTCATTTGCCGAGAGCAGGCAAAAGAAAAGCGGGGAGCCGCCCCGAAGGGCGATTCCCCGCTTGTGTGTTGATTTTTTTGGCTTGAATCAGACCATGGATTCCATCCCCCAGATTCCACAGGGGCACATCCCGGCACAGATACCGCAGCCGATACAATAATTGTCGTCAGAAATATATTCGAAACTGCCATCCTCTTTTTCATCGCGGCGGATGGCTCCTTCGGGGCATGCTTCCAGGCAGATACTGCAATCACGACAGGTTCCGCACGACAGGCAGCGGTTGACCTCCTGGGTCGGATCAATCAGCTTGAAGCGGCTGCGATTTTGCGGCTGGAACAACTCTTTACTCAGACTGTCCTGTGAAATCATTGGCGGTTTGTGTTTGGCGACCAGCTTTTCGCCATTGAGGTAGCTGTTTATGTAGTCGGCAGCTTCATGGCCCTGACCGATCGCATGGGTCAGAAGCCCCGGTTTAACGGTGTCGCCGATGGCAAAGATCCCTTCGGCGTGGGTCAGCTGGCCGCACTCATCGATAGCAGCCATGCCGCGTTCATCCAGCCATTCACGGGGAACATAGCTGAGGTCGGGACGTTCACCGATGGAGATGATGATGGTATCCGCTTCAAATAATCGCCCATCTTTGGTGTGCAGTCCTTTTGCATCGACCTTTTCGGTAAAGACCGGCCACTCAATTTTCCCGCCAAGTTCTTCAAAGTGATCTATCTCTTTTTTGAAGGCTGCCGGACGCTGGATATCGATCGCGGTAACCTGTTTTGCCCCTCGGGCGTAAGCGGCAAGGCAGACGTCCATCCCGGCGTTACCGGCACCGATCACGACAACTTTTTCACCGACCGCAGGATTTTCGCCGTTATTGAATGCCTTGAGAAACTCCAGCCCTTTGACCAGCCGTTCGTGACCGGGGAAGGGGATAACGACCGGCGTATGAGCACCCGAGGCGATAACGATTGCATCGTAATTTTTCTGCAATTGCTGGAACAGTTCGGCATCAACCGGAGTATTGGTTCTGATCTCAACCCCGAGATTTTTAATCCGGTCAATCTCTGTTTTCAGTGAGTCGGCAGGAAGGCGATCGGTCGGAATAACCTGCCGTAACTTTCCCCCGACCTCTTTGTCCGCTTCGATGATGGTTGGTGCGTGACCCTGCAAGCGCAGGTGCCATGCGGCTGACAATCCACCGGGACCACCGCCGATGACAGCGACTTTTTTCCCGCTGTCGGGTTTTGGTTCAGGTGATTTGGCATCGAGGGAGAGTTTTCCCAGCTCTGTCATCGAAACGGGGAGATCGATGAACTGCCGGGTACAGGCGTCCATACACGGATTGGGGCAGACCTCCCCGCAGACACTGCCGGGGAAGGGCGAGTAGTTGAGAACCAGCTCAATCGCTTCCTGGTATTTTCCCTGCCGCAGCAGGTTGATACGGTCCTGCGTTGGAATTGAGGACGGGCACGCCGACTCACATGGAGCACAGAACGCTTTGTTCTGCCAATGGGGAACCTTCAGCCGATCGGCACCGGTATTAACCAGTCCGGCGACGTGGGTATAGTCGTCATCGACCAGCCCGCCAAAAATCCCGTTGTCCTCAACCCACTTCTCGAGGCGAAATTCACGCATGGTCGGACGCATGCTGTGGCGCAGTTTTCTTTCCTCATTGCTTTTGGCAATGACTTTGTGCCACTGGCTGAAGTCGGTCAGCTGATCGAGATACTCAGGCTTTTCGATGTTCTCAAGGAAGGTTGGCAGCCCCTGGGACAGGAATTCAATGTCAGCATCATTCAGATCGAGTAACCAGACATCATCGGGGAGATTTTTGACCGGCCCACGGACATAGATCGTTCCACCGACCATTCCCATGCAGCTGCGATCTCCCAGAATAGAATCTCTCCCTTCGCAGTCGATTCCGCAGATAATCGCGGTGCCGCCGCCCATAAATTCAAAGGAGAAGGAGCCGGTGTTTTTCAGAACCCACAGTTCGGGTGCGGGGAAGGCCGGGTCGTGTTTCATCAACGATCCGGAGCGGGTTCCAACCCGACCGGCGACAAAAATCTTACCGCTGGCGGCACAGTGGGCGGTTGTATCGCCGCTGTCCCCCTTGATAATGAGTTCCGCTCCGGCATTCAGCCAGCCGGCATCGGCGGGAGTCGAGCCCTCAACGACAATCCGGGTGCCGCCCAGCCCAAAGGCGCCGACCCGTTGGCCGGGATTTTTAACGGTAAATTTGAGAGAGGTCTCTTTATCTGACCAGAGGGGTCCTCCAATATCGTGGTGGCCGGAAGAGAGAATCTCAAATTCGGTCTCCCCCTGTTCCAGTGCGGCATATATTTTTTTCAGCAGTTCCTGAGTTGAGATTCGGATATTGCTGTCATTAAAACCTGAAATTTTGGCTGCCATTCTAGAAGTCTCCTTGAATGCTGTGCAACATTGTCTCGTCAAGCTGTCCCGCTATTCCCTGTGGAACGAGAAATAGAGGTGTTTCTGTCCCCTTATCAGCAGACATGCTGGATCTGTAACCGCTCGGCAATGGCTTTATCGGTTGAGATCAGGGCATCGGCACGGCCGACCGGGAGCGATGAGTTACCGATTGGGGCCATCAGTTTTTTCAGTTCCTGATCCATTGCGAGGAAATAGTTGACGATATTCTGGGCCACTTTTTCGGGATCGAGACGGTGGACCAGCTGCGCTTCCTGAGTTGTGATGCCGGTCGGGCACAGCCCGGTATTGCAGGCATTGCAGCGTCCCAGGTCATTGCCGATGCAGCCGGCCATCTGCAGAATCAGCTTGCCGGTGAAGACGCCGTTGGCACCGAGGCAAATCATCTTGAACGCATCGGCAGCGAGATCGCCGGTTTTCCCCAGCCCGCCGGCGGCCCAGAGGGGAATCTGCCCCTGACGCCCCTGTGAAACGGCAGCCAGATAACAATCCCGCAGCTTGCTGGCGATGGGGTGCCCGGTGTGATCAAGACTGACTTCGTGTGCGGCACCGGTCCCGCCATCGATACCGTCAAGGAAGAACCCGCCAACGATGTTATAGGGGTCGCGAACCAGATTGTTGAAGACGCTGACACTGGTCGCCGAAGCGGCAACCTTGATGGCGACGGGAACCCGGAATTTAAATGCTGCATTCATCGACAGGAACATCTTCTGGACGCTCTCTTCGATGGAGTAGAGACCCTGATGGTTGGGCGGGCTGAGGAGATCAGTTCGCGGAACGCCGCGGATTGCCTGAATATGGTCGGCAACTTTTCCCGCCTGCAACAGACCGCCGTCACCGGGCTTGGCACCCTGACCAATCTTGATCAGGATTCCGGCCGGATCTTCAATCATGTCGGGCATACTGGTTGCGATCCGGTTCCAGCCAAAATGGCCCGAAGCGATCTGCAAAATTGTATATTTGAGATATTTGGAGCGCAGCAACCGGCGTGGTACGCCACCTTCTCCTGAACTCATCCTGACCGGCAGACCACACTCCTCATTCAGATAGGCGGTCGCCATGGCAACTGCTTCCCACATCCGCCACGACAGAGCACCGATCGACATGTCACCGATGATGACGGGGTAGATCCAGTTAACCGGCGGAGAAGTCTCACTGGTGACCAGTTCCCCCTCTTTGTTGGCTTTGAAGGGGAGTTTCCCGGGGGGGAGGATTCGTCCGAAAGGGGCCAGCAAATCAAAGGTGTGGCGCTGGGCATCGAGACTCGGGTCGGTCATCTGCGAAATCCGTCCGACGCGGATGGTGTCGAGGGTTCGGGTCGATCCCTCAAGGTTTTTCCGCCCACCCCGCTTGATCGAATCACCGCCAAGGCAGCGGGTGACAATCGGATGACGGGTGTCGGGGTTACGCACCGGCCGGATCGCGTCGTTGGGGCAAACTTTCTCACACATGCCGCAGCCGCGGCAGTAGTTGCGGATCGAATCGACCTGGCGGATCACCGGCACCGCCTAAAAGCGTGATTTCGGATCGGGAAATTCCCCTTCCAAAAAGACGATTCTACGCCGTTCAACCTTCATCCTGATCGCTTTGAATGAGCAGGTGGCAACGCACGATCCGCACATGGTGCAGCGGCTGGCATCGTAAATTATTTTCCACGGGAGGTCGTTGGCAGTGACGTTGTTGACTTTCATTGTTTCCATCTCTGAACCTCCAGCTCATCATTAATCGCGACAGTTTCACGTTCATTGGGGTAGATGTCGGCTTCCCAGTCGCGGTCGGGAAGAATTTCGTTGATGCCACAGATCTCTGAGGAGATGACGACCGTTCTGTCATCCCGGCCGATAACCACCGGACGCAATTTTTTGGCGTCACAACAGGTTAACAGGGGGTTGTCGGGGAGCATCCCGATGACGGTGGTCGGACCGTTGAGTTCTAGGTGGGCAAGGGACTGCCTGATGGCGAG
>CAZQFI010000213.1:0-3721 GCA_964592545.1 uncultured Geobacteraceae bacterium | reverse complement strand
CGCGGGGGTAAGATTACAGAAGAGATAGCAGCCCGAAAATCCGCTGACGATTTTTAAACCGGGAGTTCTCGCCGCCAGTGACCGGAAACTCAACATCGATCGAGTGCCGCACTGATCTCGTCGGGTAATTGCGGCCGGCCGTTATCTCCAACGCCGGTCCCGACAACCCGGGATCGCAGCACCAGTTTATCTTCGGGCAGCAAAAAGACATCCTGAATAAAGCGGTAACGCAACGGTGAGACCCGTTCGATACTGACTCCGACCATGAATCGATCACCGCTTTGCAGTGAATATTTATAATCGACCTCGACCCGGATAATCACCAGACTGACACCCCGGCGCACCAGTTCCGCAAAATCGAGACCCAGAGTCTTCATAAACTCGTGACGGCAGTGCTCCAAGTAATTCAGATAGACGGCATGGTTGACATGCCCCTGCATGTCACATTCATAATCACGTACCTGAAATTCCTGCCGAAATGGATAGTCACGCATATTGCCTCCCGATAAATAGAGTCTCACCATGATACAGCCACATTTCAGTCAGAAATGCAATCTGTCCCCGGCAAAGACCCGGGGGGAAATAAATCTCCCATGAAAAAGTGTGCTTTATTGTTGACAGTATCAGTAGAGATTTCTATATTGATCGTTGTATGCAAATAAAACAGAAGTAAGGAGAAACCATGAAGCTTTCAACCAAAAGCCGTTACGGTGTTCGTGCCATGTTTGATATGGCTTTTCACGCCGGGACTCTGCCGGCCCAGATAAAGGATATCTCACGGCGTCAGAATATTTCACCCCGCTATCTCGAGCAGATTTTTCAGGATTTAAAAAAAGCCGGTTTATTGAAAAGCCGCCGGGGCCCCCAGGGGGGTTACAGCCTGACCCGTTCACCCGAAGAGATCACCGTTAAAGAAATTGTCCTTGCCGCTGAAGGGGAACTGCTGCTGGTCAATTGCATTAAGGGGCGGCGTAAAGAGGGGGAAGCCCCCCCGGCCTGCGAATTTGACAATCAGTGCCTGACCCAATACATCTGGGCCGAAGGGAGTCGGATTCTCGGTGAATATTTTGACTCAATCACCCTCAAAGACCTGTGTGAACAGGGGCAGGAAATGGGATTGGAGAAAGAACTGGATCACCGTTTCATGTACTTCATCTGATTGCTGATGGCGTTGGACGAGAAATACCGCAGACTGCAACAGCTCGTGGCACACCACCCGTCTGTTGCAGTCGCTTTTTCGGGCGGCACCGATTCTGCCCTGCTGCTGAAAGTCGCCTGCGACACCCTCGGCACAGAGAACGTCCTCGCCCTGACCGCGACCTCCCCCATCTTTCCCGCTTACGAAATCAAGCAAAGTGAGCAATTTGCCAACCAGCTCGGAGTCCGGCAACAACTGATCAACAGCCGTGAAATGGGGTCCAAGGAGTTTACAGAAAACAATACACAACGCTGTTTTCATTGTAAGGAGAGCCTGTTCTCCCAGTTTCTGGATGTTATTGCCGTCGACATGGTGCTGCTTGAAGGCTCAAACCTTGACGATCTCGATGATTTTCGTCCCGGATACGAAGCAATCCGCCAGTTCAACATCTCGTCACCTCTCCTTGAAGCCGAATTCACCAAACAGGATGTCAGACAATTAAGTCGTCAGCTGGGACTGTCGACCTGGAATAAACCGTCGGTTCCCTGTCTGGCAACGCGCTTTACCTACGGCAGCCCAATCACTGTAACCGGGCTGAAACAGGTTGAGGCGTGTGAGGAGTGGCTGAGGCAGCACGGTTTTTCAAATTTCAGGGTACGCAACCATCAGCAACTCGCGCGGATTGAAGTTGATCCGGCAGATATTTCCCGGTTTAACGATACAACCCTGCGAAATGAGCTGGTTGAAGTTTTCAAGACACATGGGTTCAACTACGTTACAATCGATCTGCAGGGATACCGGAGTGGCAGCATGAACGAAACCCTGCCCAAATAAAAACTGTCCTGATATTTGATCTCTACGGGAGGAAGCATGCCAAAAAGTAGTGCGCTGTTTGCGGTCTGTTTTGTCGCCGGGCTGCTTGGAGCTCTAGGTAGCAGTCTGTTCCTCTGGCAATGTTCTCAATGGGGGCTGATCAACCTGATCGGGGTCAAAGTTGTCCAGACCCTCAGTCTGGCAAAACTCTATCCACACCTGTTTATCGGAGGGGGCTGGGGACTGATCTATTTTTTCACCGTTGGCATTCCCCGCCACCGCCGCCACTGGATTCGCAAAGCATTGTGGTTTTCCCTGCTCCCTTCCGCAGTGACACTGTTCTACGTTTACCCTTATATTCATCACAAAGGGATGGCGGGATTCGATCTCGGCATGCTCACCCCATTGCTGACCGTTATCACCAATCTGGTCTGGGGGTTCTTCACCGGCTTCTTCGCCCGGCTACTGTGGGGACGTTAAGCGATGTCGAGGTTGACAACCTGTCTGCTCCTCCTGCTCCTTTGCCTGGTCACCTCTGCTGGTGCCGAAACACTGGCGGGAAAGGTGGTCTGGATCTACGATGGTGACACCCTGAAGGTTGAAAATGTTGGTAAAGTCCGCTTGATCGGCATTGACACCCCCGAAACAAAAGCATCTTCACGTGACTATTTCTATAAACGTGATTTCGATATCGAGCCCAAACGACTCCGGAAGATTGCCAAACAGGCAAAGCAGTACAATATCCGTCATATTAAAGGGATAAAAGTTCGTCTGGAGCTTGATCAAACCAAAAGGGATAAATATAATCGCCTGCTGGCTTATGTGTACCTTCCTGACGGAACGATGCTGAATCGCCTGCTGCTGGAAAAAGGGTTGGCAGCAGTCTTTCGCCGTTACAACTTTACCTACAAGAAAAATTTTCTGAACGTTGAGAAGCGGGCCCGCAAAAAAGGGCTGGGGCTCTGGCATAACTGACCGACAGATTTCACCCGGATAGAGAGTTAAAATTTCATGGACAAAATAACCGATCTGCTGCAGAACGTCGATCAGACAGTCTTGGGGATCAGCATAACCCGGCTGATCATCGCCCTTGTCGTTCTGTTTGTCGCACTGCTGCTGAAGCGGATTCTCGCCCATCTGTTTACCAAGCCACTGTCTCGGGCTGCAGAGAAAACCGCTTCCCAAATGGACGATCTGCTGCTGAAAAATCTGAAAAAACCGGCGGAACTGCTGGTTGTCATCGTCGGACTGTACGTCAGCCTGACGATTCTGCAACTACCGACCAAGCCGACCGACCTGGCACAGTTGGGAAAAAATGTTGTCCAGGGACTTTTCATGTTTGACGTGGCCTGGGGTTGCTACAACATGGTTGCGCTGCTGGAACACTGGCTCCACCACTGGGCACAGCGGACAGAATCGACCCTGGATGATCATCTTGTCCCGTTTATCCGCAAAACATTACGGGTTTTCATTGTTGTTCTGGCGTTCATGTTTCTGGTGCAGAACCTCGGCTACTCTATTTCGGGGTTACTGGCATCGCTGGGGCTTGGCGGTCTCGCTGTTGCCCTGGCAGCGAAGGACAGTCTCTCCAATATCTTTGGTTCAATCATGATCCTCCTTGATCGCCCGTTTACAATCGGAGACTGGATTAAAGCGGGGTCGATGGAAGGGGTTGTCGAAGAGATCGGTTTCCGCTCAACCCGGATCAGAACTTTTGCAAAGACGATGATCACTGTCCCCAACAGCGTCCTGATGAACATGTCGATCGAC
>CAZQFI010000212.1:0-2695 GCA_964592545.1 uncultured Geobacteraceae bacterium | reverse complement strand
TCAACCTCCCCCTCAACCACAATCTGCAGCTGCCGAATATAGGGGAAATTTTCGTTGATACTATTGATCACACTATAGACTGATAACAGTTCGCTCAGGCTGCCACCGGGATGAAAATCGACCAGCTGGCGTGAAAAATCGATCCGAACCAGATCGTTGATAACTTCAACTGTCACAACCTGTGTCTCTTTGGGCAAAACGGGAAGGTTCCCCTGCCGAGACCCCTTTATCAGTCCATCCAGCAAACTCCGGATACAGTCGCTGTCCTGATCACATGCCGGAATTTCATAACTCTCGGCAACCAGAAAATCTCCTGCCGGTGCGGTAAAATAGAGCTGGATCTCCCGTGAGGTAATCTCTTCCGTAACAACAACCGGCAATTTCTCCGGTGTTTTCTGACTCTGCTGGAAATACCAGCTGGTTCCATAGCCAACCAGAATACCAACAAGCAGTACCCCGGACAGGATCAACAGTATTTTTTTCATCGTGTGCCCCTAACCTATCTGAACCTGCTTAACCTGCCCCAAACTCCCGCCAAGGAATGCCTGACCCACCCGCTCAAACCGGGTTGGAACATCGGTGACAAAAAAGTCTCTGCGGCCACCTTCCCCGGGATTCTGCAACCCTTTCTGCTGAAAGACCTGCTGAACCGCTTTGGCTGTTTCAGTTGCCGAATCGACCAATGTGACGTTTTCACCAAGAACCTGCTGCAACGTCTCACGCAGCAGCGGATAGTGAGTACAACCGAGAACCAGCGTATCGATATCGGCCGCTATCAGTGGCCGCAGATATTCAAGCGCCGTCAATCGGGAAATCTCGTGCTCAGCCCACCCCTCTTCAGCCAGCGGAACAAACAGTGGGCAGGACGCGGAGACAATCTGTGCCGAAGGTAACAGCGAACGGATAGCTTCGGGATAGCGACCACTATTGATTGTCCCTTCAGTTCCAATCACCCCGATCCGCTGATTACGACTTTCGACCGCCCGCCGCGCTCCCGGCTCAATCACCCCGATCACCGGCAGTTTGAAGTGCTGACGCAGACTGGGAAGCGCCACCGCAGAAGCCGTATTACATGCGACAACCAGCAGTTTCACCCCCCGACCAACCAGAAAACCGGCGGCCTCCATCGCATAGCGACGAACCGTCTCAACACTCTTGGTCCCGTAGGGAACCCGTGCTGTGTCGCCGAGATAGATCAGATTCTCCTCCGGCAGGACTCGGGAGATCTCTTTAAAAACTGTCAGCCCACCAACCCCTGAATCGAATATCCCTATTGACCGATGCGGCACACATTCCCCTTTATTTTTATAACAAAATTGCCTTAATTCAAGTGGCTCATCCTAGTGAAGAGGAGTGATAAAGTCAAGATTTACGGGCTTTTACCACTTTCGCGCAGAACGACAATCTGTTACTATTCCGGTCGTCTGTAATGAATTTGAATCTGTGTTTTTGACAGACCACAAAGGAGAAACCATGAGCTGGGCCGATATCCAATCATACCTCGACTATTTTCGTACCGATCAGGTAATGCAGCAACTTCAAGAGTGGAATGTCGGGGAACTGAGCACCAACCCGTGGTTTCTCGGCGGATTTGCTGCTGTCGTCCTCATCACTTACCTGATCGGCTGGAAAGCGATCTCAGGATTTATTGTCGGTCTGGGAGGATTCGCTCTGGTTCTCTCCTTCGCCATCGGTAGAGGAACAGGAGTCGAAGGAATCGCCGGCGGTGGCTTGTGGATTCTTGTTGGCGGAGGTGCTGCTGCCGTTGCCCTGTTTATCTATCTGGTCTTTATCAAGTCAGAATAACTTTACACAACCTGAACGTTTCTCTCTGCGGAGATTTGCACTATGAAAAAGCGTGATATATTTCTCATTCTGGGTGGTGTTGCCATTGTTGCCGTTCTATCGATGGCCCCTCCGGAAACAACCAAACCTGTTCCCAAAGATGAAATCCATACCAAATTTTACGATATCGTCAAGGCCGATGGGAAAAAAGCGGCGGAGAAATTCTGCAGTGACTGCCACAACGAGGATGGGATCCCCTTCTCCAAAGACCATCCATCAAAATTCCGCTGTCTCTTCTGCCACAAAATCCACCTGTGACACCCCTGTTTTCCCCATAGAAAAAGCCACGCCGATAAACCGGCGTGGCTTTTTTTGTTTTAACGATCCGTTGTCTCTACAGCCCCCGGACTTCAACCCGTTCGACAAATGGTTGCGCCTGCTCCGCCAGAGTATAGAGCTGCTCAGGGCGATACATATCAAATGTCTGCCACTCTTCAACCATGGCGTGCATCGGAACAAACTGCTGCAACACCCACAGCGGTGCCCCCTGCAACAACTCCCCCATCTCAGCGATCTCTGCCTCTGTCACCAGGTGGGGAATACAGGTGGTACGAAATTCGACTTCGACAGCTGCCTGTTTGAGGATATCCACCGTTTCAACCAGTGCCTCGATTTTAACCGGCTGAGTATGCAGTTCGTTGTAACGCCCCAGACTGGTTTTGATATCGATAGCGAAGTAGTCGACCAGCTGCTGCTCCAGCAGTCTGTCGATCACCGCAGGAGCCAACCCATTACTATCGAGTTTGACCTGCAACCCCCGCTCCTTCAACACCGATAAAAACGCCGGCAGACCAGTATCGATGGTGGGTTCTCCGCCCGACACTACAACCCCATCAATAAAACCGTCACG
>CAZQFI010000211.1:0-2289 GCA_964592545.1 uncultured Geobacteraceae bacterium | reverse complement strand
CCGACATGGTATTGGAGCAGGTCAGAAAAGTAGCGTTGCTGATCCGGGAGCAGGTCGTAGCGAACCCCCGATGCGATGAAAGTGTGCTCTATTTTTTCGTGTTCCCGAATCGCTCGGAGCAGGGTGGTTGCCGGTTGATCACTGGTCACGAGATTGTCGCAGATCTCCGGATAGAGACAGCTGGGGCGCCGGCACACTTTTTCGGCTTGATGGTTTCCGCACCTGAGTCCATACATGTTGGCGGTCGGCCCACCGACATCGCTGATTGTGCCGCGAAAATCTTTCTGGCCGGTCATAACATCAATTTCACGCATAATCGACCGCTGTGAGCGTGACTGAATTGTTTTTCCCTGGTGGTGGGTAATGGCGCAGAAGGAACAACCGCCGAAGCAGCCACGATGGCTGGTGATCGAATGTCGAATCTGCTCAAAGGCGGGAATTTTGTCGTGATAGATCGGATGGGGCCGCCTGACGAAGGGGAGGTCATAGACTTTGTCCATCTCCGCTTCTGTCAGCGGTAATGCCGGGGGATTGATGACGACATAGCGCCCGGCATGGGGCTGAATCAATATTTTGGCCGAAAACGGGTTCTCCTGCCGGCTGGATAATTTAAATGCCAGATTGTAGGCATCCGTTGACCGATTGACCTCTTCAAATGATGGCAGAGTGATCCCTTCAGCTGGCGGCTCCTTTGTCCCATAGGCGGTTCCCCGGATATCGGTAAGATTTGAGAGGGGTTCTTCCTCATCAAGGCGTTGAGCGATCTCCTGAATGGCCGTTTCCGCCATCCCGAAAACCAGGATGTCGGCCTTGCTGTCGATGAGGATTGAGCGCCGTACCTTATCTGACCAGTAATCGTAGTGAGCCAGTCGGCGCAGGCTGGCCTCAATTCCCCCGATAACGGTTGGGAGACCTTTGAATGCCCCTTTAACGGCGGCAGTGTAGGCGATCACTGCCCGGTTGGGGCGTTTACCAGCAACTCCTCCCGGAGTATAGGCATCGTTGCTTCTGATTTTTTTTGCCGCGGTATAATGGTTGACAAGCGAATCCATCGCCCCGGCAGAGATGGCAGCAAACAGGCGTGGCTGACCCATCCCTTTGAATGCTTCGGGGTTTTTCCAGTCGGGTTGAGCAAGGATTCCAACGCGATAACCCCGGCTTTCAAGCAGCCGTGCCAGCAGTGGCGTCCCGAAAGCGGGATGGTCAATGTAGGCATCTCCGGTGATGAACAGGATATCCAGTTCCTCCCAGTGGCGTTGCTCCATTTCAGCTCGACTGGTCGGTAAAAAAAGTGGTGATTGTATTTTCTGCTGTTTCATTTAAAAACCAAAATGGGGTTTGATTCTATAATTCTCTTTGATTATGAGGGGTCCATGACCCTCGATCTGAAAAGGAACCCTTTTATTTCAATAGATTAAGCTTTATTCCGAAAGATATCCAGTTGTTTTCATACCTTTTTACTCGGCTTTCCAGTGGTGCGGCCATCACGAATACTGAACGATTACAAAAGTTTAGCAATCTTGTAAATATAACTTTCGATGTTATAATTATCCTTGACTATCGTTGTTATTGGGTGTAAATGTAACCTTGTTAGTTATATATTGATGGTGATTTCTGCATATATTATCGGGCGGTGAAATCATGTTTAAAAATGCATTCAGTCTCTACTATGACGGGTTCCGGTCGATGGTTCTCGGGCGAACGCTGTGGAAGATTATCCTTATCAAGCTCTTCATCATGTTTGCGATTCTGAAAGTTTTCTTTTTCCCCAATTTTCTTGAAACAAATTTTTCGACAGATGCTGAGCGGGCAGACCATGTGTTATCCAATCTGACCCAACCCGTCGGCAAATAGTCATTGATTTTTTTATGTTAACCCTAACCACAGTTGGATAGGAGGAAAAACGTGATTGAACAGATTGATTTAACCATGGTGAGCTGGGCGCGAGCCACGTTTGCCCTGACAGCCATGTATCACTGGATCTTTGTTCCTTTGACTCTAGGCTTGTCATTCATCTGCGCTTTTTTCGAGTCGATTTATGTGAAAACCGGAGATGAACACTGGAAGAAGTTGACCCGCTTCTGGATGACCCTGTTCGGGATCAACTTTGCAATTGGTGTGGCAACCGGAATCATTCTGGAGTTTGAGTTTGGTACCAACTGGTCCAACTACTCCTGGATGGTTGGTGACATCTTCGGTGCACCGTTGGCAATCGAGGGGATTGCCGCTTTCTTCCTCGAAGCGACATTTTTTGCTGTGATGTTTTTCGGTTGGAATCGCGTTTCCAAG
>CAZQFI010000210.1:0-4506 GCA_964592545.1 uncultured Geobacteraceae bacterium | reverse complement strand
ACACAACCGTCCGGCCACTGACACCATAACGTCGTGCCCGCCGCCCGACCATCTCGGCCAACTGGAGTAAAAACCGGGCGATCTCATCACGTGAAGAGATATCTTTTCGCAACGTCATGCTGTGACCGACTGTTTTTACCCCGGATTCATGATCCGGCGGCACCACCGGGCTGGGATCAATGCCACGCGCCATCAGAACCAATCGCTCACCGACAATCCCAAAGAGTTTCTTCAGCTTCACAACCGGGAAACAGCTTAATTGTCCACACGTATAAACCCCCAACCGGTTGAGTTTCTGTGTTGTCTTTCTGCCAATCCCGCAAATTTCTTCAATCGGCCGGTCTCTGAGAAGATTATCTATTGCTTCCGGCCTGATCAAAGTTAAACCGGCCGGTTTTTCCATGCCGGAAGCAAGTTTCGCCAATAACTTGTTGGGAGCGACTCCCACCGAGCAGCCGATTCCAAAACGGGCCTGGATCCGGGATTTAATCAGGTAGGCAATCCGCTCCACCCCGCCAAAATAATCGAGAGAACCGGAAACGTCGAGAAACGCCTCATCAATGGAAAAAACTTCCACCAGTGGCGTATAATCACGAAATAACTGCATAATCTGCGTTGATATATGGGTATAGAGTCGGTTATTGGTCGGAACAAACTGAAGCTGGGGACATTTCAGACGCGCTTCATAAAGGGTCATCGCTGTCCTGACCCCAAACTGCCGCGCCTCGTAAGACGATGTCAGAATAATCGTCCGTTTCTGACTGCCGACCACGGCGATCGGCTTGCCCCGCAGGGCGGGATTGGATTGCTGCTCGACCGATGCAAAAAAAGCATCCATATCGATATGCATAATGGTGCGGGTCACGTCAGAATCTCAATCAGCTCCAACTGCCACACCCCTTCTGTCGGGTTGTAAACCAGCTCATAGAGTGCTCCGTCATCGGTCACATGAAAATGGAGAAAAATCTGACTGCCGCGCCGTTCACGCCAGCGATTGGTCACCTGACGAATCCGGTGCTGTCTCCGTTTCAAGTCAAACCAGACCGGCTCAATTTTCCCACCGGGACCATGAATCACTCCGACCCGGATATCATCAATCACCGCTGCGCTCACGTCGTCTCCAACACGCGAATGATCGCAGTGACCTTGCCGATCACCGCAACATCACCATCGACAGCAGAGAGGATAATCGGTTGCAGAGAGGAATTTTCGGGCTGCAGACGGATCTGTCCCTCCTCGCGAAAAAAACGTTTCAGTGTTGCCTCACCATCGAGCATAGCAACAACGATATCACCGTTTTCCGCCACCGATTGAGGACGGATTACAGCAAGATCTCCGTCGGCAATCTGTGCTTCGATCATCGAATCTCCCCGTACCCGCAATAAAAAAGAGTCACTTTCCGTGACAAGGGAGCTGTCAACACAGAGATGACCCTCAATATTTTCCAGTGCTTCACTTAAAGGGCCGGCGGCAACAGTGCCAACAATGGGAAGAACTTTGGATGTCGATTGGGCAGAAATGACGATCCCGCGTGAGCGACCCGCCGTGCGATGGAGATAACCCTTTTTTTCGAGGGCATCAAGATGGCGTAACACCCCAAGGTTGCCAGTGATTTTGAGATGTCCGGCAATCTCCTGCAGTGTCGGTGCATATCTGTAGGTATCGAGATAGCCGCAGATAAAATCGTAAACCTGTTGCTGACGGGGGGTAAGTTTTGGCATGACAGCTCCATAGGATAGTTACCATAAAGTAACTATCACTTCAGGAGAGTGCTGTCAAGGCAGGAAATTCTGTGTCAGGGACGCTACTTGCCGAAAAGTTTATTCAACGTACCATCCAGCATCTGTTTTAAGGATTCGGCGTTCTCATCATCCTCGGGAACCAATTTGTCCAGCAGTTTCTCGCTGGCCTTTTCGACCATTTTATCCTGCAGTATCGCCGCATCATAACTGATCTCGGGGTGGCTGAATGTCCCTTTAATCCGGAGTGGTAATTGTCCCCAGCCATTCTGATCGACAAATGCCTTTTTGAGCTCCTTATTGAGTTTCAGTTTCTCCAGAATTTCGGGCGCAAAGCGGGCGTCAAGTTTCAAATTAAGGAGGCCGTCAATATCAACTGTACCACTTGGAACCAACTTGGTCTTCGAACTGTCAAGGTAGCTGCTCAAATGCAGCAGACCATCCTGCAGATCATATTCTCCCGTAAAAGATTTGAAACTGAGAAGTTTCAGGTCGGAATTCCCCAGAAAACCGGCCAACTGTTCAGCGACAGGTGAACTTTTAATCTTGCCTTGTTTTAAACTGAATTGCCCCTTTAACTGTAAAGCCCGCAGCAGAACGTCCGGAAGGGTTCCGCGTCCGGAAAAGTTGTTCTGCCATTGAAGCACCCCCGACATAGCACCGGCAGCGTCCGGCTTTAATCCCGAAATCAGGGTATTAATATTGGGCTGACTCAACCCGAATTGTCCCTCATAGGAGACACCCTTGACCCCGAGATTAACAACAGTTGAACCTCTGAATTCCCCACCACCAAGCTGACTGTAAAAATTTCTCACCGACAGATAATTGTTCTTCAGCAGCAGATCAGCTGCGACGTTATCCATCTTTAGCTGTTTATAAATCACCCGATTGACCGTCAGTGATCCCACCAGATCCAGTGGCAGATCAAAGGGGCCAACATCCTCTGCCAGGGTTTTCTGGCGCTGGACAGCAGGAGTATTTTGCTGTTGGCCCACCGGAGCCTGTGGAGCGCTCTCACTGTTGTTTCGATCCTCGGACATTGCAACTATTTTATTAAGGTCCAGCGTCTTGGCAGAAAGGTTGAAATCCCCTTCAAACAAATCATCGGCCGTTCTTTCCACTTTCAGCTGAAGGGTGGCCTGCTGGGCCCCGTACTGTAACAACAAATTTTCTGACTGCAGAATCCGATTTTCATAGGTAATGTCACCACCGATTCCAGCCCTCAAATTTTCGGCAGTCGCCCGGACATCTGACAGGTGAAGTTTGGCCGATTTAAACAGATCATTCCCTGAATCGAGTTTCCCGGCAAGGTCAACCTGCCCATCGATCGTACCCGCAAAACTGTATTTTTCATATTCCCGGGCCAGCCTCGGAGGAAGACTCTGCATAACTTCACGCAGATCAAAATGATCAAATAATAGCGAAAGAACCAAAAATGGTTCAGCAGCAGAAAGGTCCAGCTCCCCTTCAGCGCCAAGGTCAACCTTATTATAAGACAACAGCAGCGTTGAAACTTTCAGGAGCTGTTTATTCAGTTCATAATTCAAAGCATAATCGGCACCCAGCTTTGCCCCTTCTATCCCGGCATCGGGAAACTGATCCAAAACCAGATCGACATCCTCAAGAGTTATTTTCCCTTTTGAAGAGATCATCTCGGGCTGCACATCAAGCTCAACGTTTAATGATAACAGCGCAGAGCCAAGCTTTCCCGGGATACGATCACGATAATAAGGGGTAAATTGAATCAGATCGAGGGGGGCCAGATGAACTGTCAGATCTCCGGCATGTGTTGAAAAATCGTAATTTCCCGAAATATCGATATTAGAGTCATTGATAACTGCCGAAAGATCGACGGGAAAAGAGGAATCGAGGGTAATTTGTCGCGCCTTGAAATTGAGTTTTTTCAGCGCATAGTGAAATGGTGCGCGGGAATTTTTGAAGCGATCAACATAAAATAGTTCACCGTCCTTAAGGTTGACCTCCTTCACCAGCAGGTTAAAAACCTTTGCAGCATCATTGACAGATTTATCCTGAGTTTTTTTACCTGTGCTTTCAGCCGGGGTTGATGGGGTCAATAAATCACTGAAATTAAACCGCCCGTCAGCGAAACGGATAACATTGATTTTAGGCTGATCAAAAAGGATCTGGTCGACAACAACCTGCCCTTTTAATAGTGGCCAGAACTGGTAATGAAATTCCACCGATCCAACGGAAAAAAATTCGCCGCTGCCATTTTTCTGCATTACCTTGAGATCAGCAACCGAAATTCCACTGAATAATCCAATTTGAATGGCGCCGAAATCAACATCCCGATCCAGTGTTTTTTCGGCAATCGGCAGCAGTGTTTCCCTGACTTTTTCCGGGGTAATCTGAGTCTTGATCAGAACGGTCAGTGCAATACCGATAACAAGGACAAAACCGACAAAAAACAGCAAAAATTTAACTGGCGTTGACATGGCAAATCCCCCGGCGGATCCTATAAAGACAACACATGGACTTGAAACTTTTCGAATATTTTCTTATGTCGTCAGTATAGCAAAAAAATTCGTAATAATAATAGAAACTTATACTGGTATTTAATTTTATATCATTTTTATTTCGTAGTTTGGGTTCAATACCCCGTAGTTTACTGCGAGGTTTAGTAAAGGTTGCAGGCTGTTGATACCCCGCTGCTTGCGGCGGGGTTATTCATTGCCGGGATTGGGTCAATCTTACCAGATGTTATTGAAGCAGGGTTGGTGAAGCACCGGACAATTACCCACTGGCC
>CAZQFI010000209.1:0-6756 GCA_964592545.1 uncultured Geobacteraceae bacterium | reverse complement strand
GCTGGTGGTGGAGCTGGTGGTGGAGCTGGTGGTGGGATTTTCTAAGGCTGCTGCTTCTCCCTGATACAGTGATCCCTCACAAATCCCCCGGTAAAACCGGGGGATTTTTTTATGAGGATTCAGAAATCGATAACAACACCATCGTTGGCCACCGAAAACTTAAGCTGCTCAATCCGTTTCAACATCTCGGGACCCAGATGGGTCAAAACAAGACAGCGGGTTTCCAGCTGATGGTGATGTTTCAGCAGGGTCTGGTAATCCAGATGCCCGGGAATCGGCTGGTCATAAGCACAGCACTCTGCAATCAGCAGATCACTTCCCTGGGATAACGGGATGAGCGCCTCGGTCCACTCAGTGTCACCGGTGTAGCTGAGAACCTTTCCCGCCGCTTCAATCCGCAGCCCGTAAGCGTGCCTGCCGCCACCGTGAACCATCGGAAAGCACCTGACCTGCACCGTTCCCAGCGTTAGAGCTTGTTGCGGGTCAAGCAGGCGGTATTCGATAGCAAAGTTGCCCGGCTGATGGCCCAATCCGGGATACAGCCCTTCAGCAAGAGCCTCAACCCGCTGGCGTAATCCCGGCGGCCCGATTAACGTCAGCGGCCTGCTGCGTTGACTGGCATATTTCCCCTCCAGCAGCAGAAAAGGGATCCCGCCAAAATGATCTCCATGAAGGTGGCTGATAATGACACTGTCAATCTCCGCCGGAACGATACCACAACGTTCCATCCCGATCAGACTTGAACACCCGCAGTCGAGGAGAATCTGCTGATCGCCAACGGTCAGGTGAAAACAGCTGTTCAGGCGACCACCACTGCCAAAAGCATCTCCGCTGCCAACGCAACGCAGTTTGACCTCTGTGGAGAGACTCATTGTCCCCCTCCCTGTTTCAGCCGAACCAACTCTTCGTCGATCATACGGCTCATTGCCGAAAATGTCCGCCGCTGAACTTTGCGGCCATTGATAAACAGCGTCGGGGTCCCCCGAACACCAATCGCTTTCCCTTCGGCAAGACTGGCAGCCAGATTCTCCTGCAGCTGTGGATCACTGCGGTCCTGGTTAAACCGGACCATATCCAGCCCTGCCTCAGTTGCCAGGGCTTCAATCTTCTGTGAATTCAGCTGATCATAATGGGCAAAGAGTAAATCGTGTAATGTCCAGAATTGACCCTGACGCTGCGCTGCCAAAGCAGCAAGAGCCGCCTCCTGTGAATATTTGTGCATCTTCAGGGGAAAGTTCTTAAACACAACCCTGACCTGCTCCGGATACTTGGCAACCAGTTCATCCAACAACTCCACAGAACGAGAACAGTAAGGGCACTCAAAATCGTCAAAAATTGCAATCGTTACGGGAGCATCCGTGTTCCCTTTTAAAGGGGCGCCTGTCACTGAAATCTCAACGCGTGGTAACAGCTCCAGCTGTAACAGTTCATGCCTGCCAACATCCTCCAGCAACAAGCGGTTCTTCCCCTGCGGAGTGATACTGATAATCTCCGGGCCGACATCAAATCCGCCCTGAAAATTGCCGTCCTGATCAAGAATCTCAACCTTGCCACCATTGGTTAATAGATAAATCCTGCTGCCATCGGCGGTTGCCGCAACCTGCAGCACCGCCTCTTTAAACGTTATGGTTTTCAACAATTGGGCATCAACGACCTCGGCAAAAACCGGGCTGTTCATTGCCAGCAGACAGACCAGAATCCCTGCAATTTTACGCATTTATTTCTCCTGTTATAAAATCACGCTGCCACGAACCTGCGACCATGGTAATATGAGGTAAAACTATAGCCGACTCCAAGATTTGTTCAACTCGATAATTTTCTGCCATTTTGCACTTGCCACGAGACTGGGTTGTTATGGAAACGGACTCTTTTCAGATTATTTTTGCTCTGGCAATTATTCTCCTCAGCTCCCTGGTTGGTGGACGCTTGGCGTCCTTTCTCCTCCTTCCCCGAGTCACCGGCTATCTGCTGGCCGGATTATTTATTGGTCCGTCGTTTGCCACACTCACCGGGCTGCCACAACTGATCACACCGCAGGCACTGGACGGGCTCCAGGTAATTTCCGATATTGCTCTGGCTCTGATCCTGATGAATATCGGCGGGCAGTTGCGGACCGAAAATCTCCGCCGCTGGAAACAGCGGATCTTTATCTTCTCCCTGACGGAAGCGGTCATGACCGGGCTGCTTGTTGCCGGAGCAATCTTCTTTATCAATCAGACGGTCATTCAGCAGATTGTTGCGGGGATGAGCCTTTTTCAGACCTCACTCCTGTTTGCCATTTTCACCGGCAGCATCAGCATCGCCACGGCCCCGGCGGCAACCCTGATGGTCGTCCGTGAATATGAAGCCGAAGGACCGGTCACCAGTTCGGTTCTGACCCTGGTCAGCCTGAACAATCTGCTGTCGGTCTTCGCTTTTTCTATCGCGATCCAACTGCTGATCACCCCCGGCGGCAATCTCACCTCGATCCTTTATCAGCTGTGTGTCCCCCTGTTCCTCGGTGGATCATTCGGCTTCGTCATGTCGATCTGGGCACAGCGGATGGAACTGCCGAGCGAGCACAAAATGCTGCTGCTCGGTGGCGTCACCGCCGTTGCTGTTATCAGTCGGATCCTTGACCTCGAACCGCTCCTCTCCTGTCTGGCGCTGGGAATGATCCTTGCCGACAGTTCACCGCGCTGGACCCGACTGGTCAAATCACTCAACGAAGTCGATTACCCCCTCTATGTCATTTTCTTTGTCCTTGCGGGCGCTAATCTCCATTTTGACACCCTCTCCCATATCGGTCTCCTCGGGATCACCTACGTTTTCGCCCGAATCTGTGGAAAGCTGGTTGGGGCGGCACTGGGTGCCCGCTGGGGGAAATTTGGTCAGCGTGAGCAGACCTGGGTTGGAATGACCCTGTTGTCTCAGGCAGGGATGGCGATTGGCCTGGCAGCAACGCTGGCAAATCAGTGGCCCGAAGGGGGGAAGCTGGTACAGACAGTTATTCTGGGATCGGTCGTTATTTTTGAACTGGTCGGCCCTCTCGCCGTCCGCTGTGGCCTGGTCAGGGCAGGAGAGGTTCCCCTCCTGTCGTTATTGCGTAAGCGGGCACCGCAAAGCGGGATGGAGGGACTCCATAGCGTGGCCAACCACTTCCGCAACAATATCGGCCTGCCGGCCGGACACAGGATGGACGATCCCGGCGATATTCTGGTGCGACACGTCATGCGCCATAACGTTGAAACGATCCATCACGGTGTCCACTTTCAGGAGCTGTTAAGGATCATCGCCCACAGCCGCTACGACCGTTTTCCGGTTGTTGATGATGACGGGAACTTTATCGGGATTATCAATTATACCGAAATCCGCAATCTGTTGTTTGATCAGTCATTATCCGACCTGCTGGTCGCCCGCGATCTGGTTTCGACCACTCACCACTCGATTCCCCCCGATACGCCACTGCGTGAAGCGCTGAAAACCTTCCGCAAAAAACGCAATATCAGCTATTTCCCGGTCATCCATCCCGATGAACCGAAAAAACTGCTGGGGATTCTCAGCCAGAACGATGTCCTCTCGGCATTCAGGCGACTCGACCTGGATGAATAGACAAAAAAATGGGGAGATGCACCAGGTACATCTCCCCATTCCATATTCCCGTTTTTCAGACCGTCTCAACCTTTGTCGAGATATTTCTTTGCCGTTGCCGCCTGATCCGAATCGGGATAGTCCTCAAGCAGCTTCTGCATCGTTGTCCGGGCATTCTCACTATCACCCAAAGCGTTAAACGCCAGCGCCTGCTTCAACATCGCTGCCGGGGCCTTGGGATGTTTAGAATATTTACTGATGACATCCTGAAACTGGAGAATCGCCATCTCATATTTTTTTTCACCGTAATATGCCTCACCGATCCAGTAGAGGGCATTCACATACAAATCGTGTTTGGGATACTTCCTGGTAAACCCTTCAAGCTGCTTCCGCCCTTCCGCAAATTTCTTCTCTTTGCGAACCAGATCGAGAGCCTTCTGATAGAGCTGCTCAGGTGTCACTTCAGCCTTTTTCGTGACCGCCGCCTGACCCTGAGGTTCCGCCAGCCCCGACCCTTCCAGTTTCGCAAGTCGGTTTTCCAACGATGTCAGTTGCAACCCCATATCATCTTTGATCAATTGCAACTCGTCGTTCAGGGCACGATTGTCCTGACCAAGATCATCAATGCGACCGTTGATTGACTGAAACTCCACCCGCAGGTTATCGAGACCGGCCAACAGCTCAGCGATCTGACGCTGCTGGGTATCACTCCCGGCAACTTCTGCCTGAGATGTCTCCATCTTCTGGACTTCCAACTGAGCCAGGCGACGTTTCATCTCTTCGAGATCCCTCTCCATCCGGACCTGGCTCTGAGTTGGAGGAAGACACCCGGAGAGCAGCAACAAACTTAGCAGAATCAGTATGAAACGCATCCTATTTCCTCCCGGAATGCTGAAACAAAAAGGGCCGCTCAAAAGAAAAATGAGCGGCCCGGTTTGATTTAATAACAGAACTAACGCTTAACCTTGAAGTTGGCCCGACGATTCTTTGCCCAGGCGTCCTTGTTATGAGCAGGATCAATCGGCATCTCTTCGCCGTAGGAGATAATACTCAGCCGGTCAGCAGCAACACCGAGGGAAACCAGATAATTTTTGGTAGCCAAAGCACGTTTCTCACCGAGAGCCAGGTTGTACTCATCCGAGCCGCGCTCATCACAGTGGCCTTCAATCAGAACCTTAACGGCCGGAGCAGCTCTCAGCAGACCGGCATTGTTGACCAGAATATCTTTCGCCTTATCGGTCAGGACGTACTGATCAAAATCGAAGTGGATCTGAACCAACCCTTTGGCAGCAGCACGCTCGGCAGCCCGTGCGGCAGCGGCAGCGTCGTAGGCCGAATTATCAACAACAGACTGATCAGAAACATCGGTTGGCTGCTGGTCAGTCACAGTTTCAGCCGGGGTCGGGTTTACAGGCTCTTCTTCAACAGCCTTCTTAGCACACCCTGATGCCAGCAAAGTCAGAACAAAGAGCATCACCACCAGACGGGTAATGGTTAATTTTTGCATAATCGGCCACTCCTTTCGCATTTGCGATCAAATATTAAAGTTTCATCTCTACTTAAAGATATACAGAGACATTATACAGAAGCTTGAACTAAAAACAACACCCGTTTACATCCTACCAGCGGTCTGACCACGCGGGGTGTGAATCATTTCCCCCAACGGTTGAAATTTGTCTGGCGCCGGTTCCGTCCGCCCGCATGACCCAGATCGATTTTCTGCCATGATCACGATCATTGGAATAGACCAGAAAGCGCCCGTCCGGACTCCAGCGCGGGTGTTCTTTACTCCCGGGACCAAACGTCAGCTGCCGCTCATCGGTCCCGTCTTCCCGAATCGTAAAAATGTTAAAGACCCCTTCGTCAAGGCGAGAGAATGCGATCCTGTCCCCTTTAGGACTCCAGGCGGGAGTCGCGTTATATTTCCCTTCGTAGGTCAGTCGGGTGACATCAAAGGTATTGATATCAACTATGAAAACATTGGGGTTTCCCCGGCGATCGGAGACAAAGGCAATCTTGTCCCCACTCGGGCTCCAGCTTGGATCGACATCAATCCCGTAATGGTTGGTCAGGCGCCGATGGATTGTCCCGTCGGTTCCAATCAGATAGATTTCAGAGTTTTTGTCTTTCGACAGCGTCAGAGCAATTTCCCGCCCGTCGGGGCTGTAACGGCCACCGATATTCAAGCCCCGTTTGAGAGACAGGCGTGACTCCCGCCCGGTATACACCTCTTTACGGTAAAGATCGGGGTTCCCTTTCTGATACGATGTGAAAATCAACTCCTTGCGGGTCGGTGAAAAATCGGGATTCAGAACAATGGAGTGGTGGCTGGTCAACCGAACCGGCTTGTGGCCATCGACATCCATCATATAGAGTTCCTTGTGGCCCGACCGTTTGGAAATATAGGCAATTTTCGTGGAGAAGGGGCCTTTCTCCCCGGTCAGGCTCAGCAACACCTGATCGGCAAACTTATGCGCAATCTTGCGGATACTTCCCGGAGTCCCCGAATAATTTCGCCCGACAAGCAACCGCTGGGTCACGATATCGAAAAGGCGCAACTGTACCGTCAGCTTCCCGCCCGAAATACTGTAGCCGCCCTTGATCAGCGCCTCAGCTCCCAGCATCCGCCATTGGTAAAAATCGACATCAATTCGCCGCAACCCCAATCGATCGGCATCATCAAGAAAGGACGCTGGATCAACCATGTCAAACAGCCCGGAGAGGTCAAGATCCCCCAGCAGGGTCTGGAGAAACTCCCGGGCAATCGCTGGCTGCCCACTCCCCCCGTCCATCGGCAACAAACGCGTCAGCGCCAACGGGATAGTTTGTTCCCCCGGGGCACTGATTTCAATTCTGGCCGCATAAGAAAATGAACCGAATAAACCCAATAGAACGGTAAGAAGGAAAATTTTTCTGAGATACGTCATGGTGTGTCCAACATGTCTTTAAGATTAAATAAAATTTGAAAACTCATCGATTCGGGAAGCGGTTGCGGCAACTGCCGCGACTTGGCGATCGCCCGAATTAACGATTCATCAAAAGCACTGTTCCCCGACTTGTCCAGAAACTTGTAATGGAGCAATCTTCCCGCTTTGTTATAAACCAGTTCCACCTCGGCCTCGGGATTGCCGGCAGCCTGATATTTTGAGAAGCTCCACTGCTGCTGAATAAACTCCTGCACAAAAG
>CAZQFI010000208.1:0-10689 GCA_964592545.1 uncultured Geobacteraceae bacterium | reverse complement strand
ATTTCTGTAAAAGGACGGAATGAGTCAATGAAAACGAAGTTTCTCTTTGTGACCGGGGGGGTTGTCTCTTCCCTTGGTAAAGGATTGGCTGCGGCTTCAATCGGGGCGTTGATGGAAGCGCGGGGATTGAAAGTTTCGATGCAGAAGATGGACCCCTATATCAACGTCGATCCCGGCACGATGAGTCCTTTTCAGCATGGTGAAGTTTTTGTCACCGATGATGGTGCCGAAACTGATCTCGATCTGGGCCATTATGAGCGTTACACCTCTGCGCAGTTGTCACGCAAATCAAATTTCACGACCGGGCAGGTGTACGATTCGGTCATCCGCAAGGAGCGGCGTGGTGATTATCTTGGCGGGACGGTTCAGGTTATCCCTCACATCACCAACGAAATTAAACAGAAGATTCTCGATAATGCCAAAGGTGTCGATATTGCAATTGTTGAGGTTGGTGGAACGGTTGGTGATATTGAATCGTTGCCGTTTCTTGAGGCGATCCGTCAGTTCCGTGCTGACCGCGGTCGTGAAAATGTCCTCTATATCCATTTAACCCTGGTTCCCTACATTGCGACGGCGGGTGAGTTGAAAACCAAGCCGACCCAGCACAGTGTGAAGGATCTGCGTGAGATCGGTATCCAGCCCGATATTCTGCTGTGTCGCTGTGATCGTGAGATCCCCCGCGATATGAAGGCGAAGATTGCGCTGTTCTGTAATGTCCCCGAAAACGCAGTTATCACTGCCCGCGATGTTGAAACAATTTATGATGTTCCGACGGCATTCCATGCCCAGGGACTTGATGAGCGGATTGTTGATTATCTCAATATCTGGACAAAAACCCCCGATTTGTCGGTGTGGCAGCGCATTGTTGAGCGGGTCAAGCAACCTGAAAAAGAGACAACCATTGCGATTGTCGGCAAATACGTCGACTTGACCGAAAGTTACAAGTCGTTGTCGGAGGCGTTGACCCATGGTGGGATTGCCAATAACTGTCGCGTAAAATTGAAGTATGTCGATTCTGAAGCGCTGGAACGCCACGGAATTGGCGACACGTTTGATGAGGTTGACGGTATTCTGGTTCCGGGTGGTTTTGGCGAGCGCGGCAGTGAAGGGAAGATTGCTGCGATTGGTTATGCCCGTGAAAACAAGCTGCCATTTTTTGGGATCTGCCTTGGTTTGCAGATGGCCGTTATCGAATTTTCGCGTCACGTCTGCAGTATTGAGGATGCCCACTCCTCTGAATTTCACGAAGCAGCCGAAAATCAGGTCATCCATATCATGGAAGATCAGAAAACAGTTGAGGGTAAGGGGGGGACAATGCGCCTTGGCGCCTATCCCTGCGATCTGGTGGAGGGGACGCTGGCCCGGAGAATTTACGGCAAGGATCACATCTCCGAGCGGCATCGTCATCGCTTTGAATTCAACAACGATTATCTCGCGCAATTAAAAGAGTGCGGACTGGTTTTTTCGGGGCTGAATTCCGAACTGAATCTGGTTGAAATTGTTGAGCTGGCCGATCATCCGTGGTTTCTCGGCTGTCAGTTTCATCCTGAATTCAAGTCACGGCCGATGGAGCCCCATCCGCTGTTTGAATCATTTGTCGGGGCCTGTCAGAAACACCACGAGGAAAAATAGATGAGAGAAGTCAAGGTTGGATCTGTCGGCTTTGGTGGGTCTAAACAACTGGTGCTGATTGCCGGACCGTGTGCCATCGAAGATGAGGCGCTGACGTTACGGATTGCCGAAGCGCTGAAAACGCTGACGACCGAGCTTAGATGTGAGTTGATTTTCAAAGCTTCATACGACAAGGCAAACCGGACGTCGGTGACATCGTTCCGTGGCCTCGGGATGGATCGCGGACTGAGGATCCTTGAACGGGTTCGGACCGAATTTGAGCTGCCCATCATCTCCGATATCCACGATGTCAGCCAGGTCGATGCCGCCGCCGATGTCCTTGATATCATGCAGATTCCGGCGTTTCTCAGCCGCCAGACTGACCTGCTGGTTGCGGCGGGCAACAGTGGCAAGCCAATCAATCTGAAAAAGGGGCAGTTTCTTGCGCCGTGGGATATTGAGCACGGGGTGAAAAAGATCGCTTCAACCGGCAATGAGGACATCCTCTTGACCGAACGGGGTGTTTCGTTTGGCTACAACAATCTGGTTGTCGATATGCGTTCGCTGGTGATCATGCGGGAGATGGGCTACCCGGTTATTTTTGATGCGACCCATTCTGTCCAACTTCCCGGCGGTGCCGGCGGGGCGTCTTCGGGGCAGCGGGAGTATGTTGGTGCCTTGTCTCGGGCTGCCGCCGCAACGGGGATTGACGGGTTATTCTGGGAGGTTCACGAAAATCCGGACAACGCTCTTTGCGATGGTGCAAACTCGTTACCTTTGGCACAGGTCAAATCACTGTTGCAGCAAATTCTTGAGTTTGATGCGACATTCAAGCAGTCCGATAGCGGGAGCGCGCGTTAATGATTGAAACGGCAAAGCGGGTTCTGCAGATTGAAGCTGATGCTGTCCTGGCGCTACAGTCACGTATCGATGAAAAATTTTCCAAAGCGGTACAGATGATTCTTGATTGCCGCGGCAAGGTGGTCGTCACCGGGATGGGAAAATCGGGGCTGATCTGCCAAAAAATTGCTGCAACGATGGCGTCGACCGGGACACCGACGTTTTTTCTCCATCCGGCTGAAGGGATTCATGGTGACCTGGGAATGCTGTCGAAAGGCGATGTTGTGATTGCGACATCGTTCTCGGGAGAGACCGAAGAGGTTTGCCGGATTTTGCCAATTATCAAACGGATGGGTTTACCGTTGATTACCATGTCGGGCAATCCGCAGAGTACCTTGGGAATCGCCGGGGACGTTCATCTCGACATCAGTGTTGCTGAGGAAGCATGCCCTCTGGGGCTGGCGCCGACGGCGAGTACCACGGCAACTCTGGCGATGGGAGATGCGCTGGCTGTGGCACTGCTCAGTGAACGGGGCTTCAAGGCTGAAGATTTTGCCCTGTTCCATCCGGGCGGTGCTCTGGGTAAAAAGCTGCTGCTGCGGGTCGAAGACTTGATGCACGTTGACGATGAAATTCCACTGGTTGCAACCGATACTTTGTTACGTGATGCTCTGTTCGAGATTACCAGTAAAAAACTGGGGGTGACGGGTGTTGTTGACAGCGAAGGGACGTTGGTCGGAGTCTTTACCGATGGTGATCTGCGCCGGATCATGGAACAGGGACTTGAGAGTTTGCAGCAGCCGATTCATCAGGTGATGTCAACATCGCCCAAGCGGATTTTACGCCGCAATCTGGCGGCGAAAGCGTTGCAGATTATGGAAACCCATTCAATCACGTCATTGTTTGTGTTTGCTGATGACGAGGGGATTGTTCCAGTCGGGATTGTCCACCTGCACGATCTGTTGAAATCGGGAGTGGTCTGATGGAGGCAAAACTGGCAAAAATCAAACTCCTCCTTCTCGATGTTGACGGGGTCCTGACTGATGGTCGGATTATTTATGACGGTCAGGGAAATGAGCTGAAAGCCTTTGATGTTAAAGATGGCCATGGTCTGAAGATGATCCAGCGGGCAGGAATTCAGGTTGGCATTATCACCGGCCGCTCTTCCGAGGTCGTCCGCCGTCGTGCTGCTGAGTTGGGGATTGAGATCCTTTATCAGGGGGCGTTGCGGAAACTGGAACCGTATTGTGAGATTCTTGAGCAGCACCGTTTATGTGATGAAGAGATTGCCTACGTCGGGGATGATATTGTTGATCTGCCGATTTTGCAACGGGCCGGCTTCAGTGCCACAGTGGCTGATGCGGTTCCCGATGTCCTGCCCCTGGTGGACTATGTTGCAACGCGTCCCGGCGGCCGGGGTGCGGTCAGGGAGATTTGTGATCTGTTGCTGCGGGCAAGCGGGCAGTGGGATACAGTGACAAAAAGATATTTTGATTCTGAGGTCTGATGTTTAATTTTCGGCGATTGCTGGCACTTGTTCTTCTGGTTTCCGTAGTGGTTTTGACGGTCTCCATCTATCGCCACTACAAGCAACGTGCCCCCGAAGAGCTTCTTGAGATGCTGCCGGAGAACATCGATCTTGCTTTGGACGATTTTCACTATACCCAGAATGAGGATGGTCAGCGGCAGTGGACTCTTTCTGCCGATAAGGCAGAGTATCAGCGGAAGAATCTGGTCGCAAACCTCGAGAAGGTCAAGATGCTGTTCTACCAGGTCGGGGAGTTCGGGGATGTCCATCTGAGAGCAGATCAGGGTCGCCTGAATCAGGAAACGAGTGAGATTGATATCTGGGGTGATGTTGTTTTGACAACCGATGAGGGCCACAAATTTTTTACCGAGAGGATGAATTACAACGATCACAGTCAGTTGTTAACGACTGACGAAAAGGTTCGTCTTGTTTCACCACAACTGGAGTTGACAGGGACGGGGATGGAGATGGATCTGGATCGGAGGACTGTCCTGGTAAAAAATGATGTTCGGGTCTTGTTGTACCCTGCAGAAATGGAGAAAAAATAACGTGATGGGTCGGCTGCTTATTTTTATGTTGCTCTATGTTTTATGTGGTTTTGGGACCATTGTTTCTGCTGCTGATAAGGACCCTGAATTTGACCGGGACCAGCCGATAGAGATTGTCTCTCAGCATCTGGAAATATCTGAGCTGCAGCGGCAGTCGATTTTTACCGGTGAGGTTGTCGCAAAACAGGGAGAGATGACCCTGACTAGCGACAAACTGACGGTTGTTTTTGAGCAGGATCAGGATGTCGTTGACCACTTGGAGGCTCTTGGGAATGTTAAGGTTGTTTACCTCGACCGGACGGCAATTGCAGAAAAGGGCGTTTTTTATCAGCTGGAGGAAAAGTTGATCCTGACCGGGAATGCCAAGGTTACCCAGGGGGAGAATACAATTTCCGGAGACGAGATCATTCTGTTTCTGAAAGAGAACAGAAGCCTGGTCAAAAGCTCGGAAAACCATCGGGTCAGGGCGACAATCATTCCCGAGAAGAAACAGGACAAAAAGTGACCAGGGTTCTTGAAGCTGCAGGACTGTATAAGTCCTATGCCGGTCGTGAAGTCGTTTCCGGCGTTGAACTGACGGTACAGTCAGGTCAGGTCATTGGTTTGCTGGGGCCCAATGGCGCAGGCAAGACGACAAGCTTCTATATGGTTGTCGGACTGGCAAAGCCCGATCAGGGAAAAGTTTTTCTGGATGGGCAGGATATAACGAATTTACCCATGTATCGGCGGGCGAGATCGGGAATTTCCTATCTGCCGCAGGAAGCCTCTGTTTTTCGTAAATTAACGGTTGCCGAAAATCTGCTGGCAATTATAGAAACGTTGAAACTGAATCGTGGTGAACAGCAGCAGCGTCTCGAAGAGCTGCTGGAAGATCTGAATATCACCCATATTCGTGATTCAAAGGGATATGCCCTGTCCGGCGGGGAGAGGAGACGGGTTGAAATTGCCAGATCGCTGGTTCTTGAGCCCTCTTTTCTGCTGCTGGATGAACCGTTCGCCGGTATCGATCCGATCGCTGTGATCGATATTCAGAATATTATCTCCCAGCTGCGTGAACGGGGGATTGGTATCCTGATTTCGGATCACAATGTCAGAGAAACACTTGGTGTTTGCGATCAGGCGTATATCTTGAATCAGGGGAAGGTTCTTGAGTTTGGAACCCCGGAGGAAATCGCCGCCAGTCCGGTGGCCCGGGAAATTTATCTGGGTGAGAAGTTCAGGTTATAGTGGTACTTGATATCAAAAACGTATTGACGGTGGAGATTTTCCACCCTTGGAATAGATGATTTATGGCTCTCGATCTTCGCTTACAGGTTAAACTCAGTCAGCAACTCGTGATGACTCCTCAGTTGCAGCAGGCAATTAAATTATTGCAGCTGTCAAGGATGGAACTCGTTGATGTTGTTAACGAAGAGCTGACGGAGAATCCGTTGCTTGAAGAGGTGACAGATGTCAAGGAAGAGCATGACGGTGAAGTCGCCAATCTTGAAGGTGACCCTGTCAGCCCGGCAGAAGCGGCACCGGAGCAGGAAGTTAAGGCCGATTCTGAGGGGATGACCGATATTGATTGGCAGACATACCTCGAAGGGTACAACCTCAGCAGCAGTGACAGTCGTAACAGTTACGAAAGTCCCGAAGACCGACCCTCTTATGAAAGCCTTCTGACTCGTAAAGAGAGTTTGAAGGATCACCTGATGTGGCAACTCAGCCTCTCAGACTTTTCCCAGGATGAGCGTAAGGCGGCGGCGGAGATTATCGGCAATCTGGATGAAATCGGCTATCTCCATGCAAGCATCGAAGAGATTGCAGCTGCTGCGGAGCTTGATCCCGAAGTTGTTGAAGCGGCATTGAAACGGGTTCAACAGTTCGATCCCCCGGGAATTGCGTGCCGGAACCTTCAGGAGAGCCTCCTGCTGCAACTGGAGAGGCTCGATCTGTCTGATTCACTGGCGGCAACGATTTTACGTGATTTTATTGCGGAACTGGAAGGGCGTAAATATCAGATTATTGCCAAGGCATTGAAGGTTTCACTTGATGATGTTCTGGCTGCTGCAAAGCTGATTTCTGAACTCGATCCACGTCCCGGGCGGGCCTATAATGAGGAAGATGTCCACTATATTGTCCCCGATATTTTTGTTCACAAGGTGGGTGACGAGTATGTCGTGACACAAAATGATGACGGTCTGCCCAATTTGCGGATTAACTCGTTTTATCGGAACGCTTTGACCGACGCCAAGGGGGTTGATAAAAAGGCGGGCGAGTATATCCAGGACAAAATGCGGAGCGCTGTCTGGCTGATCAAAAGCATTCATCAGCGGCAGCGGACGATCTATAAAGTGACCAAAAGTATCGTCAAGTTTCAGCGCGAGTTTTTTGATAAAGGGATTGAGTATCTGAAACCGCTGGTTCTTCGTGATGTGGCCGATGATATCGAGATGCACGAATCGACAGTCAGTCGTGTGACGACCAACAAATATGTCCAGACCCCTCAAGGGTTGTTCGAATTGAAATATTTCTTCAACAGCGGCATCAACACCACCGATGGTGATTCTATCGCCTCGGAGAGTGTCAAGAGCCGAATTAAAGAGATTATTGCTGAGGAAGATCCCCGCAAGCCTTATTCCGATCAGAAGATCGTTGCTCTGCTGAAAGAGCGGGATATCCATATTGCGCGCCGGACGGTGACGAAGTACCGTGAGATGCTGGGTCTCGGTTCCTCAACGGAGCGCAAAAGGTTGTTCTGACGTCCCATGAGCTGAGATGCTTCATGGACGATTATGCGTTATAATTGAATGAACTCAGGTTCCATGCCGGGACCTGTCATCACAAGGAGGTTGCTCTATGCAAATTGCCGTTACCTTCCGTCACATGGAAAGTAGTGATGCTATCCGCAATTATGTTGAAGAGAAATTGGCCCGGGTTAAAAAGTATATCGATGAGCCGATTGATGCCCAGGTTGTTTTGTCGGTACAGAAGAAGATAAATCATCGGGCCGAAGTGACCATGGTCGCCAAGGGGCTGACCATGAAGAGTGTTGAAAGTACGGAGGATATGTATGCCGCTATCGATCTGATGGTCGATAAAATCGAGCGGCAGCTGAAGCGCTATAAAGATAAATTAAAAAACCACAAAGGGGATACCGGAGGACAGCGGCGTTTGGAAAAGAGGATCTTTTCTGCAGCCAGCGTTGATGAAGGTGACGGGGAGCCTGAAATCATTCGCAGTCACTCCTTTTTTGTCAAGCCGATGTCGGTTGAAGAGGCGGTTATGCAGATGGATCTTCTGCAGAAGGAGTTCCTGGCGTTTACCGACGATAACAGTGGTGAGATGAATGTTGTTTATCGCCGTAAAGATGGTAATTATGGGTTAATTGTCCCTCAGGGGAGTTGAGTGTGTTGATTGGGAGCTGGACCTTTTCACTGATAAAGTGAAAAGGTCCAGGTTTTTTTGCTGACTGGATAAGATTTGAGATTATGAAGATATCGGAACTATTGGATCCTCAGGCTATTGTTTCAGACTTGCAGGCGAGAGATAAGGCGAAAGCATTGGCCGAGTTGACCGACGCCTTGATTGCGTGTGAGCCGTCATTAAACCGTGATGATGTTATTGCTGTTCTGCAGGAGCGTGAAAAACTTGGCAGTACCGGAATTGGTGACGGTGTTGCTATTCCGCACGGGAAGCTGGCAGGGATCAGCGAGCTTAAGCTCGTTTTTGGTCGGAGCCGTGCCGGCGTCGATTTTGAGTCGATGGACGGGCAGCCTGCGTATCTGTTCTTTCTGCTGATCGCTCCGGAGGAGTCTGTCGGTGTCCATCTGAAAACTCTGGCTCGAATCTCAAAGTTATTGAAAGATGCTGCCGTGCGGAAAGAGCTGATGGACGCGCCCGATCAACAGGCGATTTATCAGGTCATCCTAGATCAGGAGGGGTAACCTTGCGTCCTGGCAGTTTAGCTCTCCTGACTGCTGACCGGGTTCCGAGACTATGCCGAAACTCACTATCCAGGAAATTTTGGAAGAAAAAGAAGCCGGACTCGATCTGGAGCTGTTATCCGGCTCGAAGGGGCTGAGCAAAACCGTTTCTGTCCCAAGAATTCAGAAGCCGGGGCTGGCGCTTGCCGGTTATACCGATAGCCTTCATCCCGACCGGGTGCAGATTATCGGTTCTACAGAATTAAGTTTTTTAAAGACGATTCCCAGAGATAAAGCGATCGAACGTATCCGCACCCTCTGCCGTAAAAACCTGTCCTGCCTGATTATTACCAAAAACCAGGAAGCTCCCGATTATCTGATTTCCCAGACAGAAAAAGGGAACACGCCGCTGTTGCGCACGCGACATTTGAGTTCCAATTTTATTGCCCTGCTGACCCGCTTTCTTGAAGAGCGCTTATTGCCGACATCAACCCTGCACGGTGTTCTGATCGATGTCCTCGGAATCGGTGTCCTTATCCAGGGGAAGAGCGGGGTCGGCAAGAGTGAATGTGCTCTGGAGATGATTCTGCGTGGCTACCGGCTGGTCGCTGACGATATCATCAAGGTCCGCTTTAAACTCCCCTCGGTCGTTTTTGGTGAAGGGATGGATCTGCTCCACTACCATATGGAAATTCGGGGATTGGGAATCCTCAATATCAAGCATCTGTTCGGGGTTGCTGCTATTCGCGAGCGGAAGAAGATTGATCTTGTCGTCGAACTGGTTCGCTGGGAAGACGGGAGAGAATACGATCGATTGGGTCTGGAGGAGAAGACGTTTAATATCCACGGCGTTGATCTCCCCTTTGTCCGTATCCCGGTCGCCCCGGGTCGCAATATCAGCACCATTGTTGAGGTTGCGGCCAGAAATCAGTTATTGAAAGAAATGGGCTATCACAGTGCCCGGGAATTTCAGGAATTACTGGAAAAACGGATGGCTGTCACGGCCCATCTCCATGCTCATACGATTATCGGAGACGATCTCGAATGAGTCGGAGGCTGCTGATCATAACCGGCCTCTCCGGTTCTGGAAAGAGTACGGCTGCCCGGGTTGTGGAGGATCGAGGTTTTTTTGTCGTTGACAACCTGCCCCTGGTGATGCTGCCGGACTTTATGCGCCGGGCAAAGGAAGGACTGGATCTTGATGCCGGGGTTGCGGTTGTTATCGATGTTCGTAATCGTGAGTTTCTGACCGATCAGGACACGGTTTTCAACCAATTGCAGCAGGATGGTTACCAGCTGGATATCCTGTTTTTTGAAGCTTCAGACGGAGTTTTGTGCCGCCGTTATTCAGAAACCCGTCGTTCGCATCCGCTGGCTGCCGCCGAGTCAGTTCTTGGGGGGATAGAGCGGGAGCGTCAGCAGCTTCAACCGCTTCGAAATACGGCAACAAAAATTATTGACAGCAGCAATCTCACATCGCGGCAGTTGCGTGATCTTATTCTCAGGTTTCTTGGAGAGAAACATAAAGCACTCCTTATCGTCAGCCTTGAATCGTTTGGTTACCGTTACGGTCTTCCTCCCGTTGCTGATCTGGTTTTTGATGTGCGCTTTCTCCCCAACCCCCATTATATCGACGAATTGCGACCGCTGACGGGGCTTGACCTTAAATTGCGTGACTATGTGTTGTCTCAGCAGGCGTGCTGCGATTTTCGCCAGCATCTGGATCATCTGCTGCAATTTTTATTGCCTCACTACTGTGCTGAGGGGAGAAGCTATTTGACCATTGCCATTGGCTGCACCGGGGGGCGGCATCGGAGTGTCTCGATTGTCGAGGATCTCTACCACAGCTTTCCTGCAACGGATGTCGTTTTGCGAATCAACCATCGCGACGTTGAAAAGGGATCGTAATGATTGGTATCGTCGTCGTGAGCCACGCCGGGTTGGCAGATGCGTTAATCGAAGCTGCTGAGCTCATTATCGGTCCCCTTGCGGCGGTGGCGGCTGTTTGTATTGACCGGGATATGGACATTGATGCTGCCAAGAATAAAGTACAGCAGGCGGTTGCTTCGGTTGGCAAGGATGGGGCGGGAGTCTTGATATTGACCGATCTTTTTGGTGGAACACCGACAAATCTCAGTGCCGAATTTCTTCAGCCCGATGCGGTTGAAATTCTCACCGGAGTCAATTTACCGATGTTGATCAAAGGCGCTGGCGCTCGCAGTCAGCACGATCTTGACGGGTTGACATCCCTGCT
>CAZQFI010000207.1:0-4430 GCA_964592545.1 uncultured Geobacteraceae bacterium | reverse complement strand
GTTTTGCACCAGAGATGAAAGAACCAGCGTGGCAAAAAATTGCTTTCGAGCCGCAGGAAGGTGTTCCCCCGCAACAAATGCTTTTAGACTGTTGGCAATTCTTTCGTAGCTGCCCCGATATTTTTGTTCTGTTCCCAGCGCCTGCAGGCTGCACATATCCTCAAAGCCTAAAAAGAGTCCCTCGGCAGTTTTGTCAAAGCGTTTCATGACAAAAAGACCACCATTTTCAGCCAGATAAAATTCCGGCACTGGAAGCCCCGCCTTTTTTGCTGCCGACATGCAGAAATATTCATTTGCCGCCAGTTGAGGAAAGTCATCGCCCCAACTTTTGACAATAAAGCTGTTGGAAGTCAGTGTTCCCCGTTCGGTTGCATCCAGCAGAACCTTGGGCTGTACCCCGGAAACTCCCGAGCGGAGAGCGTAGCGTTTGATCAGCTCGTGGAACAGATCACGGGTGTCGGGGTAGGTCAGGAGGGTATCGAGAGACTCTGTTTCCCCGGCAGTGCCGGGAATCGTTTCGTTCTCTGTTGAAAAACGGTTTCTGCCAATCTGATTGCCACCGGTTGCCAGCAGGATGGAGAGATCATCGTCACCGATAATTTTTGCAATCGCCCGGCGCACGGCAGCCCGAAGATCACCCTCAGGGAGGTTCATTTGAAAAACAGGGTGCAGGTCGGGGCTGACCCAGCTTTCAAGCCGAACCGGCATTGTCAGGGAAACAACGTCAGCGGCATCGGGGGAGTAGTTGAAGATATGGCGTTTTTCTGTTTCCTGAGCCAGCCGCCCTACTCTTGCCTGTCCAATCCAGACCTGTAGAGATTCCGCTTTGCTCATGGTTTTTCCTGTTCCCGCTGCAGCTCTTCAAGGGTTGGGGGGGCTCCGGCGGGACGAACGGCCAGTTCCAGATCAAAAACGTCCAGAATACGGATTAATTTGCGGCACCCGATTTCCCGAACAGTCCCGGTTTCAATCTGACTGATTGTGGCCCGGCTCATTCCCAGCAGAGCAGCCAGTTTTTCCTGAGACATGCGACGTTTTATCCGTTCCTGACGGATATGCTGTCCTATTTTGAATAACATTTCTGTATAATATACAATACCTAACTAAATATCAAACAGATTTGTTTTGTATGTAATACAGAAATATTACTCTTCGGTATTCTAAAGTTCTAAAATAACAACATCCCCATTGATTTCTTTGTGTCTTATGCGACTCGCATGGGAAGAACTTCTCGCTGAATCGTCTCCACATTTTTTTGTGCCATTTTCAGATCATAGCTGGTTTGCAGGTTCAACCAGAATTGCGCCGTGGTGCCGAAGTATCTTGCCAGTCTAAGGGCGGTATCAACACTGATAGCGCGTTTCTCACGGACAATATCGTTGATCCGTGGGGCAGAAACCCGCAAAGCAGTCGCCAGCGCATTGGCACTCATCCCCAGGGGGTTAAGATATTCTTCCCGGATGATCTCGCCCGGATGAATGGCTCTCATGTTGTTCATAAGTTTCTCCTTTTCAGTGGTAATCGGTAATTTCTACGTCCGTTGGTCCATCCCGCCACACAAAACAAATACGCCATTGCCTGTTAATTCTGATGCTGTACTGTTCCACTCGATCACCACTCAGCTTTTCCAGCATATTTCCCGGAGGAGAGCGCAAATCGAGCAGAGCGACCGCATTGTCAAGCATCTGCAACTTACGTTCAGCCTGTGCCTGAAAAGATCGGAATTGTCTGGGACAACCACCTTCATAAAGAAGTTGTGTCTGCTTACACTTAAATTTCTTTATCATGAAATGATAATATAATGCACAACGTTAAACGTCAAGAGTTAAACTGACGGGAGGGGGCATCGGAAAATCAAACCGGGCTCTCATGTTATCTTCTTTAAAAATAACTGATCAACGCCCCATGGGGAGGAACGGCTGCCTGCTGCAGGCAGGTTTGGAATTGCTGACGATCAATCTCCTGTGCCCCCATACTGAGGAGATGATCTGTCGTCTGCTGACAGTCGAGCAGCACAAACCCCTTCTTTCGCAGATATTCGACCAACTGGACCAGCACCACTTTTGAGGCATTTTTACAGCGACTGAACATCGATTCACCGAAGAAGCAGCGCCCGATACACACCCCGTAGAGCCCGCCGACCAGTTCATCACCATCCCAGCATTCGACTGAATGAGCAAAACCAAGTTGGTGAAGGGCCGTGTAGGCGTGTTTCATTTCGGGGGTAATCCACGTCCCGCTCCCGTCCAGCCCGGCTCGCAAACGGCGACACCAGTAGATGACTCCGGCAAAATTTTCGTTGAAAGTGATGCGATACGGCTCGCGACGCATAAATCGGCGCAGCGATCGGGAGATGTGGAGGTTTTCGGGAAACAGCACACAGCGGGGGTCGGGTGACCACCAGAGAATCGGCTCCCCCGGATTGTACCAGGGGAAGATTCCGAGGCTGTAGGCGAAGAGCAGCCGTTCAACAGAGAGATCCCCGCCAACAGCGAGCAGACCATAATCTTCGGCCTCGTCAACAGGAGGAAACCAGAGTTTATCGTCCAGCTGATAACACGGCATGAATCTTACAGAAAGCGGAAAACGAGTTTCCCCGCCTTGCAACCGACCTTGACCTCTCCTCCGCCACGCAGCTCACCAAAGAGGATTTTTTCAGCCAGCGGATCGCTCAGCTCGGTCTGAATCAACCGTCCCAGCGGACGGGCACCAAATAACGGATCGTAGCCCCGGCGGGCAAGATCTTTTCGGGCGGCGGCAGAAACCTTGATAATGACATCCTGGTCAGCCAACTGAGTGGCCAGTTCACGCACGAATTTATCGACCACCTGCAACATGATCGCTTCATCAAGGGGATTGAAATTGATGACGGCGTCAAGGCGATTTCTGAATTCGGGCGAGAACACCTTTTCAATGGCGTTCTTCGGGGCCGCTGCGGTCCGGCTGCCAAATCCGATCGGGGTGGCATTCATATCACGCCCACCGACGTTACTGGTCATAATCAGGATAACGTTGCGGAAATCGACTTCCTTGCCGTTGTTATCGGTCAGGGTGCCGTGATCCATCACCTGGAGCAGAATATTGAACAGATCGGGGTGCGCTTTCTCGATCTCATCAAGCAGCAGCACCGACCACGGATTTTTACCGATATCTTCGGTCAGCAGACCGCCCTGATCGAAACCGACATAACCGGGAGGAGCGCCGATCAAGCGCGCCACCGAATGCTTCTCCATGTACTCGCTCATATCGAAGCGGAGGAACTTCACCCCCAGCTGTGTCGCAAGCTGCTTGGCAACTTCGGTCTTGCCAACCCCGGTCGGACCGGTAAACAGTAACGAACCAACCGGCTTGTCGGGATGACCCAGCCCGGCCCGTGAACGATGGATCGACTTCACCAGACTTTCAATCGCCTGATCCTGACCGAAAACCATCCGTTTCAGATCGCGTTCGAGATAACGGAGACGGTGGCGGTCACTGCCGCTGATCGTCCGCATCGGCACCCGTGCCATCCGCGCCACCACCCGCTCGATATCGTTGAGATCAATCGGGCGGCGCGGGTTGCCATCGAGACGATGCTGTGCCCCCGCTTCATCGATCACGTCGATCGCTTTATCGGGGAGATGGCGTTGCGGCAGATGTTTCACCGCCAGCTGCACCGCCGATTCCAGCGCCTCTTCGGTGTAACTCACCTGATGGTGCTTTTCGTAATGCGATCCCAGCCCTCTGAGGATTTCGACCGTCTCGTCACTGCTCGGCTCATGAAGATCGATCTTCTGAAAACGCCGCGACAGTGCCCGGTCCTTATCGAAAAGGTTGCGATATTCTTCGTAGGTTGTTGAACCAATGCAGCGGAGATCACCAGAACCCAGCGCCGGTTTTAAAATATTGGAGGCATCCAGCGAACCGCCGCTGGTTGCGCCGGCACCGACAATCGTGTGGATTTCATCGATAAACAGAATCGCCTGATCACGTTTCTGCAGCGCCGCCACCACCGCTTTGAGACGCTCTTCAAAATCGCCGCGGAATTTGGTTCCAGCCAGCAATGCCCCCATATCGAGGGTGAAGATCTCGGCATCTTTGAGCAGATCGGGAACCTCCCCTTCAGCGACGCGCAATGCCAGACCCTCGGCCATTGCCGTCTTGCCGACTCCCGGCTCACCGACAAATAACGGATTATTTTTGCGCCGGCGACAGAGGATCAGAACGGTCCGTTCCAGCTCCTGCTCCCGCCCGATCAATGGATCAATTTTTCCCGCTTTTGCCCGGGCAATCAGATCAACGGTGAATGCTTCGAGGGGATCAACCGGTTTCTGCTTCGGTTTGGACGTCTCCCCCGGCTTTGCCTCACCGGGGCTGGCATCGGGTTTTTCTGTCGCAGGGCTGCTGGTAACGTGGTGATGGGAGATATAATCGAGCAGATCAACACGCTC
>CAZQFI010000206.1:0-3170 GCA_964592545.1 uncultured Geobacteraceae bacterium | reverse complement strand
CCGGTAAGCAGGTTGTCGTAAGGATCAACGATCGTGGCCCGTTTGTCGCCGGACGGATTATCGACCTGTCTTACGGAGCTGCGAAGCAATTGGGCATCGTTAAGACAGGGACAGCAAAGGTTGAGATCGAAGCTCTGGGTTATCGTGGCTCCAATCAGGGAGGAACGGTCTCAGCAGCTCCTGTCAATTATGACTCCGGGAGTTTTGCGGTACAGATTGGGGCTTTTTCCGAAGAGCAGAATGCTCAACGACTGGCTGCTGAAATGCGGAGCCGTTATGGGCGGGCGACTGTTGCAACCACCCGGGTTCATGATCGACTTCTCTATCGGGTGAGGGTGGGTGATTTTAAGTCTCTCAAACGCGCTGAAGCAGCGTTAAACGATTTTATTACCTCAGGTTTTTCCGGTAGTTATGTTGTTGCTTTTGAATGATGGGACTCCTTTTTGCTGTAGAACCGGTTATCTGACAAAATCTTTTGTCAGATAAAACAATCTAAAAGGTTGCTTTTGTTCCGGGGTCGTGTTAGCGTGCCGTCGCATCAGAACCAGTTTGTGTAGATTTATTACTGTTAGTCAGATAAAAACCGCACAGACCAATAGGGCTGAGTGGTTTTTTTTATGGCTTGCAGACACTGGTCTGCGTCACGTAACTCCCGGATGGGACAAGTAAGGAGAAAGTAAAATGGCAGAAGGTACAGTTAAATGGTTTAATGATTCTAAGGGTTTTGGTTTTATCGAGCAGGATAACGGCCCGGACGTATTCGTTCACTTTTCAGCAATCACAGGCGACGGTTTCAAGTCTCTGTCTGAAGGTGCACGAGTCAGCTTTGATGTTGTCGAAGGCCAAAAAGGTCCTCAGGCAAGCAATGTTGTCAGGCTCTAAAATATAATAAAATATTTTAAGTCAAAAAGCTCCGTGGGAAACCACGGAGCTTTTTTTGTTTCAGAAAGAAGCAGAGAAGGTTATACTTAAAATTCTCGATATTTGAGTACGTAATGAGCAATTTGAGTGTTGTTGAGCACAGGAGAAAAGAATATGCCATATGTTGAAGTCAATATAACTGCTGGAGCGACAAAGGAACAAAAAGCACAGTTGGTCGAAGGGGTCACCGATTTACTCGTCAAGATTCTTGATAAAAACCCTGCATCGACTCAGGTGGTTATAAAGGAATATGCAACTGAAAATTGGGGTATCTCCGGGCGCTCTGTCATGCGGTTACGGAAAGAAGGCAAAACCGCAAATATTTCAAAACGCTGATTTCTACGATCCGTTTAAGGCACAATCGAGGGATCCGCTGCGGGTCCCTTTTGTATTTACATCTTATCTAGTTGTTCTTTCTTTGCTCAATCAGAGCAGTTGCTGTAGAATTGTCTCTTATACTACATAAAAACACTTTACAATTATAGATCCATATATATAATTAACCGGATATTTGGTCGAGATAGATAATCTTTATATAGAAGGGGATGAATTATGGCGAGTTACGATTACGACATTTTGACCATAGGAGTTGGTCCGGCAGGAATGGTCGTCTCAGCGATGGCGGCTGAGATGGGATTGAACGTTTGTGCCATTGAGAAAAACAAGACCGGCGGTGAGTGCATGAATGTCGGGTGTATCCCCAGTAAAGCATTACTGCGGATGGCTAAAATCCGTCATGCTGTCACCAAATTCTCCGATTTTGATATGGCCGAGGCAGAGCTTCCTGCAGTTAATAACCCTTTTCCGGCAATTCAGGAAAAACTCACCTTTATCAACGAGAAAAAATACGCAAAAAAGTTTGCCAAGGTTGATCAGATTGTGCGGCAGGGTGCCGCAAGTTTTGTCGATTCTCATACCGTTGAAGTTGGTGACCGGAAAATTACCGCCAAGCGGATTTTTATCTGTACCGGAACCAGACCTTCGGTGCCGCCAATTCCCGGTATCGACACGGTTGAGAATCTCCTGACCAATGAGAATTTATTCAATCTCGAGAAAATTCCGGAAAGCATGCTGATTATTGGTGGTGGTGCCATCGGTTCAGAAATGGCGCAGGCGTTTTCCCGGCTTGGTTGTAAAACGACCATCGTCCAGATGGATCCCCACCTGCTTCCTTTCGGTGACAAAGTTGCCGGTGATTTGCTTGAAGATATTTTCAAAAAAGAGGGGATCGACGTTTATAACAGCCGTGCAATCAGTCAGATTGAATCGAAAGATGGCCGGGTGATTCTGTCGACCAAAGAGGGGGAGACGATTGAAGCTGAGCGGTTGTTGATGGCTGCCGGTCGAATTCCTGTCCTCGATGGATTAAATCTTGAGAAGGCCGGGGTGAATTACACTCCAAAGGGGATTCCGGTCAACGGCAATCTTGAAACCAATGTCAGCCACATTTACGCGGTCGGCGACTGTAACGGTAACTATCTGTTTTCTCATGCGGCAATGCATCAGGGGATGATTGCGCTGATGAATATCATGCGCCCCTGGCCATTCAAAAAGGATTTCCGGAAATACGTTGTGCCGTGGACTGTCTTCACCGAACCACAAATCTCTTCGGTGGGGATGAACGAAAAGCAGCTGATTGAGGCCGGCATCAAGTACGATGTTATCGAGGCGCGCCATGCCGACTATGGTGCTGCAATTGCCGAACAGGTGACAGACGGTTATGTGCGGGTTTTTGCCAGCAAGACGGGAAAAATCTACGGTGCGACAGTGATCGGTGAAGGCTCCGCTGAAATGATCAACGAGTGGGCGCTGGCAATTCAGAAAAAAATCCGCCTGGCCGATATTATGTTGCTGCAGCACTCTTTCCCGAGTATGTCGTTCATGAACAAGTCGATCGGGGAAAACTGGATGATGAATATGCTGGAAAATAACTGGATGAAGAGAATGATGGGTCTGATGATGCGCTAAAGAGTTATCGCAGCGTTTGTATAAAAGGAGGGCCGGTTGAGTTCGGCCCTCCTTTTGTGTTTATGGGGATGATGAATAGCGGTGAAAAGGCTGATGTCATCTGGTCGAAATTTCGCGCTGGGGTTGAATAATTTTCTTGACAGAGGCCGGTCAATCAGCTAAATTCTTCGCTTTGTGAGCCCCACAACCCTTTAAGTCATAAGTTCAGAGAGGAATGCGATGAGTACTCTGGTCGCTAAAGAGCAGGATATTAAAAGAGATTGGTTTGTTGTCGACCTTGA
>CAZQFI010000205.1:0-4761 GCA_964592545.1 uncultured Geobacteraceae bacterium | reverse complement strand
TGATGTCTCCGGTGGTTCTCGATTCCCGGACAACCCGTGATGCGCTTGAGGGAAAACTCGATCCTCAGGCGTATCTTGATGATATTTGTCAGGCGACAGCGGAGTTGGAAAAGCAGTGCGATTTTCTGATTATCGAGGGGGCGGGTCATACCGGTGTCGGGTCGGTCTTGAACCTCAACAATGCCCAGTTGGCAAAACAGCTCAATGCGCCGGTCCTGATGGTGTCGGGTGGCGGTGTCGGCAGTGTTATTGATGATCTGCAGTTGAACCTTGCGCTGTTTCGTGAGACCGGTGCCGATGTCCGGATGATTCTGCCAAATAAACTGCTGAAAAGTAAGCGGGAACTGACACTCAATTATTTACAGTTGGCATTCAAATCGACATCGATCAGAGTTGTCGGCGGGTTCAATTATTCTCCGATTCTCGCCAATCCAACCTTGAAGTATCTGGCGGAACTGCTGCAGCTTGAGTTGTGCAGTGCCCCCGATCAGGCGAGCCGGATCGTCCATCAGGTTCAGCTGGGGGCGGCATCGACCCAGCGGATTATCGATCTGCTGCAGGAATCGACACTGGTGATCGTTCCCAGCAGTCGTGATGAAGTTCTCGTCATGTTGTCAACCCTTTATCACCTCCCGGAGTTCAAGGACAAGATTGCCGGGTTGATTATCAATGGTCTGGTGCCGCTTGCCGATATTGTTCAGCGGGTTCTTGATGATGCGAACATCCCCTACATGCGGACATCCCGGACAATGGCAGAGCTGTACACGACGATTCAGGAAGATGTGGCTAAAATTGGTGCTGACGACGAGGAGAAAATCGCGCTGGTGCAGCACCTGGCCGACAGTGATCTCGACTTCGGCTTGATCGATTCTGTTTTTTAGACCCGACTATAGGGTTGAGGATAAATATCTATGGGTTTTTTCGGAAAAATTTTTGGGGGCGGCGGAGCTTCTCTCGAGAGTCTGCGTAAAGCGGTCTCTCAGCAACGCTATGCCGATGCCCGCTTGCTGGCGGAACAGTTGCTTGACAGTGGACTGCCTGATGACGCAGCGGCTGAAGTTGAGGAGCTTAAAACAACGGCCGGAGACGGCCTGGCCGAGCTGAATTTGAACGAGGCGCTGGGTTTTCAGAGTTGCGGCGATTTTGGCCAGGCTGCGGAGCATTTAAAACTGGCGCTGGAGCAGGTTTGCAGTGGTGATCTTCGACAGAAAATTGAGCAAACTCTTGCTGCTTCTCCCGAAGAGTCTGGTGCAACGGATGACGAGGGCGGGTTTGGATCGTCGTGTGCCAGTTGTTCAGTCCAACCGCAACCACTGGAAAATTCTGAAGATGCGCTGTTCGGTGATGATGAGAGTCAGCTCGAGTTGATTCTGACCTCTTACCCCGAGGCGCTGGCGCAGCGTTATCTGGCAAAAGGGGAGGTCTTTAAGTCGGCTTTTCTCCTGACTCAGGCCGGAGACGATGAGCAGGCGCTGCCGGTGTGGCAACAGGTGGATGTCGCCGAGCAGGATGACCTCTACTGGTTTGAGCTGGGGGCATTGCAGGCACGCCGCGGTCAACTGGCCGAGGCGCGGAGCGCCCTCGAAACAGCATTGGAACAGAATCCCCAATTCCTTTTTGCCATCGAGGCACTGATTCCGGTCCTGTCGGCTGACGGCGATTATTCGTTAGCGGAACAACGGTTGCAGCAACTTCTTGAGCAGGGGATCGATCCCGCCTTCTGTTATGCCGAACTGGCTCAACTTTATGTTCAGCAAAAGGATTTTGCTGCCGCTGCCGACTTTGTCCGGCAGGCGCTTGCCGCCGGTAATAACGAGCCGGGTTTCCTGATGCTGGCGGCGGCAGTTCTGGAACATGTCAATGCACTGGACGAAGCAGAAGCGGTTTTGAAGATGCTTCCGGTCGCCGGGTGCGGTGGCGGCATCAGTCTGCCGCTGGCGGAGTTCTGGCTGCGGCAGAAACACGAGCTGGGGAAAATTCTCGATACGTTCAATGCCGCCTGCCGTGAAGAGCCCGATAACCCCCGCTGGCAACTGCGGGTCGCCCAGACCTATCTGGCACGGAATTGGGTCAAAGACGGGGTCAAATTGTTGCGCAAGGTTGTCGATGATCCGCGGTTGAGCGATGAGATGGCCGAAGAAGCCCGGCAACTGCTTGCTGAACACGGTTAGCCATGGCGACGATTGCTGAGTTGAAAGAGTATCTGGCCGACCACAACATCGACGTGTGGGAATACCGTGCGGCGACAGCCACTGCTGAAGCGGCAGCTGCTGCAGTGGGGTGCAGTGTCGCCGAGATTGCCAAAACCCTGCTGTTTCTGGTTGGTGGGACGCCGGTTGTTGTCGTCACCTGTGGCGATATGAAAGTTAAAAGCTCCCGGCTCAAGAAGGCGTCCGGCCTGTCGGGAAAGGTTAAATTGCCGCAGGGGGATGAGGTTGAAACACTGACCGGTTATCTTCCCGGGGGGGTCTGCCCCTTTATGTTACCCGCCGATCTGCCGATTCTCCTTGATGCGTCATTACAACGTTTTCCGGTGGTTTATGCTGCTGCCGGAAACAGCCATTCTGCTGTTCCGGTGACCGTTGCCCAGTTACAACAACTGACCGGTGCCGCTCTCGCTGAAGTCTGCGATCCTACGGCCTGACCCCTCTTTTTGGTTCCCCCAGAGTATTCGATCAATCGCTTGTTGCCCTTGTTGATTAGTTTTGTTGAGTTTTTTTCTAAGACCGCTATAATACTATGCTGTCGAATCAGTCCATATATCTCGATTTTTCCACGCATTTCCCTGAGGAGCCTGCGCTTAGATGGTTAGCCCGACCGTTCCGCTGGATGCCAGTTACAAAAATACCTGGGGCTTTGCTCAGTTACTGGAACATATCGATATCGGGATTCTGGTTCTTGACCTCAACTTAAAGGTGATCGATTACTGCAACGCAGCGTTCTTTGAAGTTCTTCAGGACGATCAATTATGTCGCAGTTATCAGGGACTTTATGACCTGTTTGTCCGCAATATCGAGGCTCTGGATGACTTTGATCTTGCCGGCCGGGTTTCACATCAGGTGACTCACCGTGGCCGGTTGTATGGTCACTCTGTCTATAAGGCTGCTTCCGATTACCGCTGTATTTTTATCCGTGATATTACCGAGAAGAGCCGTCTTGAATCGATCGCCCAGGCGGTCAACGCAATGGATAATATCGGCTTTATTTTTTCGGGGATCCGCCACGAAATCGGTAACCCGCTCAATTCTCTGAAAATGGCGCTGAGCGTTCTCAAGCAGAATGCCGATAATATTACTCCCGAAATGTTGCAGGAATATGTCGACCGGGGATTGGTCGATATCGGGCGGATGGAGTATCTGCTGAAGTCGCTGCGGACATTTACCATGTACGAAAATGTTGATCTCAAAGATCTCCACCTGGTTGAATTTATGGGGAAATTCATCTCACTGCTGGAGCGGGACTGCCTGTCTCAGGGGATCAGAATCAAGACTCAGATTCCTCTCGATATCGCCTGGGTCAGAATTGACGAGCGGGCATTGCATCAGGCGCTGTTGAATATTTTTAATAATGCTGCCGATGCGTTGAAGGGACAGGCTGCTCCCGAAATTGTCATCCGGGCCGAGGTTCGTGACCAGCTGGTGTGGCTGACGATTGCCGATAATGGTGGCGGAATTTCCCCTGAACAGCAGAAGCATCTGTTCCAGCCGTTTAATACCAGTAAAGCTGAAGGTAACGGCTTGGGGCTGGTGATTACCCGGAAGTTGCTGGCAATGATGAGCAGTTCCATCGAAATTGAAAGCCGGCCGGGTTCGGGGACGACAGTTATTATCGGATTACCTATCGCAACACAGACACAATGACAGGCTGAAGTGTGAAAAAAATACTGATTGTTGATGATGAAACGTCTTTCCTGCTCTCCTTGCGGGACGGTTTGAGCAAGCATCGCGATAAATTTCAGATTTTTACCGCTGAAAATGGTCGTGAAGCTGTCGAAGTTCTCCGTTCCATGGCGATTGATCTGCTGGTGACCGATTTGAAACTGCCGGAAATGAATGGTTTTGAGCTGCTTGCCTGGACCAGCCGCCATCAGCCGCAGCTGCCGGTGATCGTGATGTCGGCTTTTGGCACCCCGGAGATAGAAAAACGCCTTGCCAAGATGGATACGCTGCAGTTTCTCGATAAGCCCCTCGATATCCAGATGCTTGAAGAGGGGATTTTCAACGGTCTGAATGCCGGAGGCAAGAGTTTTATCCGCGGGATCACTCTGGCGACATTTTTGCAACTGATGAAGGTCGAAAAAAAGAATTGTACCTTGAAGATCAATGCTGCCGGCGGGACAGCCTATCTTTATATTTATCGCGGCGAGCTGGTTGATGCCGAATATGGGGCACTGTCCGGGTTGGATGCCGCCCTCGAAATTGTCGGCTGGAACGATGCTGAGATCGAAATGGATGGTATTTGCCGGCGTCAGGAAGATGCCATTCAGCTGTCGATGGAACACCTGCTTATTGAGGCATTCAAGCGCAAGGATGAGGCGGCTGAGTTAGAAAAGGTCGAGATCAGCAGTCCTCCGGCCGGAGGGGATAAGATTCCCGCTACCGGGGGTGGTGAGACGAAGAATATGGAGTCACTGCTTGGCGTACTGAACCGCGTATCGGCCGTTATGGAATATGTCGTCGTTGCTCAGAACAAGAGTATTATTGCCAAGAACTCCGGGACGTGCGTGCTGGCAACGATCGATCCGTGTGAACTCGATCAATT
>CAZQFI010000204.1:0-2408 GCA_964592545.1 uncultured Geobacteraceae bacterium | reverse complement strand
GCCCAATCCACGACCCGTCATAGCTCCTTGACCTTGTGGTCCTGTTCCATCTCTACCTGGCATAACTGCCTCCTTTTATCTGTTCGTTGTTTAAATTGACTTAAATGTGCATATGCACAAAATAGAGATTAATCCGAAGTGACGGAGGTGTCAAGAGATTTTTTGTGCATATGCACAAAAAATCTCTTGAATAAGAGAAAGGGCAGGATCCTCACTCAAAATTGAGGATCCTGCCCCTGGAGAGAACTTAAAAATGTTGAATTATTATTACTGGTTTGCTTGCTCTGTGAGTTGTTTCAATGCCGCAATCTCTTCAGGCCACAGCTCCGGGTTGGTTGTTTCGAGCACCATCGGAATCCCGTCAAAACGACTGTCAGCCATAATGTATTCAAAACAGCCCCAGCCGATTTCACCGGCGCCGAGGGGGGCGTGGCGGTCGACTTTACTGCCGAAAGGGGTTTTGCTGTCGTTGATGTGCATCCCCTTCAGATACTTGAACCCGACGATCTGCTCAAATTCTGCGAAGGTTTTCTCACACATCTCTGCTCCGCGCAGATCGTAGCCCGAAACAAAGGTGTGGCAGGTGTCGAGGCAGACCGCCACCCGGCTTTTATCATCAACCTGTTCGATAATCTGTGCCAGATGTTCAAAGCGATAGCCGAGGTTGCTTCCCTGTCCGGCGGTATTTTCAATCACGGCGGTAACATCTTCGACCTGTTGCAATGCCAGGTTGATCGATTCGGCAATCCGGCTCAGGCAGTCATCCTCGGTCATTTTTTTCAGGTGGGTGCCGGGGTGAAAATTAAGGTAGATCAGCCCCAGCTGCTGGCAGCGCTGCAGTTCGTCGATAAATGCCTGCCGCGACTTTTCCAGCTTTTCAGCTTCGGGGTGCCCCAGATTGATCAGGTAGCTGTCGTGGGGAAGAATCTGTTCCGGCCTGAAGTTGTGTTCCTGACAGTTCTGCTTGAATTTTTCGATGGCTTCAGCGGTCAGTGGCGCAGCTTTCCATTGTTTCTGGTTCTTGGTAAACAGGGCAAAGGCGGTTGCGCCGATGGCTGCAGCATTGAGGGGAGCGTTGAATACTCCGCCCGCAGCACTGACGTGGGCTCCAATATATTTCATCTATTCATCTCTCTTTCTGTTTTCTGATATAAATTCTGCCGCCCGGTCGATCAGCCAGCGAGCGATACTGCGTTTTGGCGCCAACGTCGGCAGTTGATCGAGTTTACACCATTTTGCATCGGCAAGTTCCTCATCGTTCAATTTTATTTCACCCCCGGCATAATCGGCGACAAAACCGCACATCAACTGGCTGGGAAACGGCCACGACTGACTGCCGATGTAGCGGATATTCCTGATCCGGATATTGGTCTCTTCAATGGTTTCCCGGGCCATGGTTTCTTCGAGCGATTCACCGAACTCAACAAACCCGGCAACCAGACTGTAACGTCCGTCGGCCCACTCCGGTTTACGGACAAGGAGAATCTCATCTTCTTTAATAACCAGCCCGATAACACATGGATAGATCCGGGGAAAGGAGTGACGGTGACAATCGGGGCAGGCTTTCCCCCATTCCCTGGGGAGACGATCCATTGTCTGCCCGCAGTGCCCGCAGCGGCGACTGTTGTTTTCCCAATGGGAGATCATTTGTCCTATCCCGCCGAGAGTCAGCAGGTCGATGGTGATTTTTGCCTCCATCGCCCGGAGCGGTTCACTGTGGAGCTGCGGTGGCCGCTCAGCTTCAGCCGGGATATGCAGCATCCGGCAGGGACGATTCTGCCACTGACCGATATACAGCGGTGGTGTTGGGGTTGTCAGGACAGGGGAATCACCTTCGGGGAGGGTATAGCCCTGGTTGGTCTGAGCAACCAGCAATGTCCCCCCCTGTAACAGCAGCCAGACGCCCGGCCCCCCCGGATCCTGGTCGGGGGTGGCAATCTGGAAATTCTTTGCAAGGCTGGTGCGGTTGAACGGAAGATCGATAGGAGCCGGGTAGTCGTCGGGCAGAGGCATTGTCTTACACTTTCTTTTGCTGATTAATGGCGTAACGTAACAGCGCGATCTGAGTTTTCGCATCGTTGATAACACCCGATGAAATCATGTTGAGAGCGTCATCGAGGGTGACGATATGGGGTTCGATAAACTCATCGGGTTCCAGTGCTGTCCGGGTCTGTTTCAGCTCGCTGGCGATGAACAGGTAGATTTTTTCGGTACAGAAGCCGACGCTGCTGTAGACATAACCAAGTGATTCGAGCTGTTGCGGCCGGTAGCCGACCTCTTCTTCAAGCTCCCGTGTGACACACATGGCGCCATCTTCCCCCGGTTCCAACCGACCGGCCGGGATTTCGTAGATGTAATCCTGTGCCGCGGGCCGGAACTGACGGATCAGCAGCAGTTTCCCGTCGGGG
>CAZQFI010000203.1:0-2936 GCA_964592545.1 uncultured Geobacteraceae bacterium | reverse complement strand
TTATTGCTTACACCCCTTGGTGTGACAATGATATCATCGGTGGCGGAACCGCTCCTGTCCCGGAACCAGCAACTTTGATTCTCCTTGGTTCCGGTCTGGCCGGCCTGGCTTTCTATCGAAGAAAAAAGAAATAGTATCTTCCGTTTGCAGGTAAGTAACAAAAGGCAGGATCATTGATTTGATCCTGCCTTTTGTATTTTTAGTCCATCACATAAAAAGCCCCCGGCACGCTGGTTGTCGGGGGCTTTGAAATTATTACGGGAGTGGAACGCTTAATCTTTGGGCTTGATTGGTAGCGGTGCCTTGGTGAATTCCTGAATAAATTTTTCCAGTTTACTCAACTGTTCCGGCGTCAGTTCCTTAAAGATAATGCTGCCCCGGCGGACGGGAACCAGATTGTCCTGCATCCGATAATCGGAGATTGCGTTGATGGGGATGTCTTCTACGATCAATTTGTCATTGTGGTAGAGGCTGACCTTTTTGATCTCGGAGCGCTTGAGCTTTTTCCCGAGATAGCGGAACGACAACCCGCCCTCACTGATATCCATGATGTGAAATGGCAGGGATTCCGGTCCCTGATTGACGAGCACCAGGGCTCGTTCCATTGCGGCAAAGCGCTGATGGGCTCTGACGGGGCTGTATTCGACGCGTTCTTCCATTTTTCACCGCTCCTGAGCGTAGCAAGCTCTTTCAGGAAATAATAAAATTGCAATCAATAATCATTGAATAGTAACCTTGAGAGGAGCACATTGTCGCATATTCAATGAGGAACTGCAAACATTATACCCCGGGATAAGCAAATAGTTCGTATCTTTGTCCTGCTTTGCAGGTTTTCTATAACCTGTTGTTATTGCAAGTTATTTTGTGTATTTTTGTTGATGATTTAACTCGGCTTTTAGCCGGCGTCGGTGGGGTTATCCGGTCACTTTCCAGATTGTCGAAATTCTTTACAGTCGGACTGCAATGAAGAAGATCAGTATCAAACGGTCGATATTCCTGATTCCTCTGGCACTGATATTTGCTGTTCTCCTATTTATCGGTGGTCCCGATTCATCATCGCTGCGTAGTTTTCGTTATGTGTGGGGAGTGGGCCATCTTTTCTGTTTTGCCCTCTGGACCTATTTCTATGTTCAATGGCGTTCGGGCCAACCTTTCAAGAGGCAGGTCATTGAGGTCTTCGTTCTTACTTTTCTGGTTGGTGGACTCGTTGAAATAATACAGAGTCAGATTGGGCGTGAAGCGGCCTGGCAGGATTTAGGAAATGATCTCATCGGTTCCATGCTGGGGATGGCATTTATTGCCGAATCACGAAAAGGGCTGTCCGTCTGGGCATTGAGGTCTTTTCAGGGACCGGTTCTGTTGCTTGCCTGTTGGAGCCTTTTTCCGGTGGCTCAGGTTCTGGTTGATGATGTTACGGCCCGTTGGCAATTTCCCCTGCTGTCGGGGTTTGAAACTCCCCTGGAAATCGGTCGCTGGAGCGGGAGTGCCCATCGGGAAGTTTCTTCCGCGGTCGCTTATTCGGGAGAATCTGCCCTGAAAATCCGATTATCGACGCAACTCTATTCCGGCCTTGGTTTGAAAGATTTCCCCCGCAACTGGAGCGGTTACCACTCTGTCAGTTTGCAGGTTTATAACCCGGATCCGGAACCGTTGCAGCTCTACTTTAGAGTCCACGATCTCTACCACTATGAGCACGATAACGCCTACAGTGATCGGTTCAATACCTCTTTTTATCTTCGCCACGGCTGGAATCACCTCCAGGTTCCGTTGAAAAAAATTGCTCATGCCCCCAAAACCCGCCAACTTGATCTGACGCAAGTCGGGGGAATGGGACTTTTTGTCGGGAGGCTCCCGAAAAGTCGAATAATCTATCTTGATGATGTCAGGTTGGTCCCAGAATAATTCAGAATCAAATCCTCGCGTGTTGACATGGCTTCACGATGATCATAAAATCCGACCGCTCCGGTCAAGTTTACGGTTTCTCGCCAAATTATTTTCTGAATAGATGAGATATAGAAAGGTCGAACATGAAAGTCCTTATTACCGATGAAATTTCTGACAGTGGCCTGTTGCCTTTAAGTGATGACCCCCGGATTCAGATCGATAAAAAACTCGGGCTGACAATCCCGGAATTACACGGAACAATTGGTGATTATGAAGCGATTATTACCCGCAGCGGAACGCTGGTCGACAAGGCACTGCTTGATCATGCAAAAAATCTGAAGATTATTGCCCGTGCCGGGGTCGGGATCGATAATGTCGACGTCGATGCTGCCAGTAGCAAGGGGATTATTGTTGTCAATGCCCCTTATGGGAATGTCAACTCAGCTGCCGAGCATACGATGGCGATCATGCTCTCTCTGTGCCGTAACGTTCCGGTTGCCAATGCCAGCCTGAAGAGTGGTGACTGGCAACGCGCCCCTTTTACCGGTCGTGAACTGAAAGGGAAGACGGTCGGTATCATCGGTCTGGGAAAAGTTGGTGGTCGGGTTGCCCGGCGCTGTCGAGCATTTGAAGCTAACGTCATTACCTATGATCCCTACATCTCAGAAAAACGGGCCGAGGATTTCGGCGTGAAATTGCTGCCGCTGGAAGACATTATCCGTTTCTCCGACATCATCACTATCCACACCCCTAAAACAGAAGAGACCAACAATATGATCTCGTCTGAGCACTTTGAGGGGATGCAGGATGGCGTTATCATCATCAACTGTGCCCGGGGTGGCCTCATCAATGAGGAGGCGATGCTTGAGGCGCTTGAAAGTGGCAAGTGTTGTGGTGCTGCATTCGATGTCTGGAGTCAGGAACCGCCGACGACCGATACCCTGAAGAAACTGATCGCCCATCCCAATATGCTGGTCACCCCGCATCTGGGTGCCAACACATTTGAAGCGCAGAAAAACGTTGCAGTTGATGTCAGTAAGGAGATCGTCAAC
>CAZQFI010000202.1:0-4315 GCA_964592545.1 uncultured Geobacteraceae bacterium | reverse complement strand
GCGATATACCCGTGCGCCACCTCATGCAGAATGATTGCCAGTAACGCCGGAACAAGCATAATTGTAATTTTGGAAACAACTTCTTCCATATAGTGGACAACTTTCTTATGAAAAATTGCTCAAATTGAAAACAAAAAAATTGGACCTGTCACAGGGAAGCAGGTCAACGGTCAGTCTAGACGAGGTGGATGGCGTGGTCAATACAACAGAGAGCCATCCGCTTTGGAGAACTTTCTTTCGACCAGAGCTATTTCATCATCACGGGTTTTCACGTCCTGATCAAGGCGGGCCATCAGCAAAAAGTCAAAGATCTTCTGGAAGTACCTTCCGGGACGATAACCGAGATCAATCAGATCGGCACCGCTGATGAGGATCTTCTCTTTACGGAGATCTGTGACAAATAAAGAAACCAGCTTCCGCAGATTTTCATTTTCACTCCGGGCCATCAGGTAGAGAACAATTTCAATGGAAAATCCGTTGAACCACGAGTAGACCTCACTGTTTTTTGCAATAAAGCGTCCACGGGTGCGGTACTTGATCTGTTTCAGCAACTCTTTAGCCTGCGGCAGCTGTTCCAGTAACAACACGCGATCCTTCTGTGGAACTCCAAGGCGCGCAGTCACCCGTTTGAGACCTTTGAGGGATAAACTGTCAAACAGGCAAAAGAGATAGAGGAGCCAGCGGCGATAATTTTCACCGGTGTAAAGAAAATCAAACCAGCTGCTCGCCCGCTCGGCCGCAATCAGCAGATTGGAAGATTTCTGTTTGAAATGGAGCTGGAAATCGATAAATTTAAGCAGACCAAGTTCGTCGAGTCGCTCAAGAACCGGCACAACCCTCGGCTCATCCAGTATCTGCTCAAGCTCATGCAGAATCCTCAGCCCGGTGATTCTCTTGACCGACCGCAACTGAACAGCACTCAACATCAACCGCTCAGTCTGCCGACCGATAGTAAAACCGAGACGCTGCTCAAAACGAACCGCCCGGAACAACCGTGTTGGATCCTCAATAAAACTCAGATTGTGAAGAACCCGAATCGATTTTTCCTTTAAATCGCGCTGACCACCGAAAAAATCGAGCATTTCGCCAAAGCTGTCATCATTTAAAGATATTGTCAGAGTATTGATGGTAAAATCGCGCCGATAGAGATCGTGGCGGATGGAAGCATACTCGACTTGCGGCAATGCTGCCGGCCGGTCGTAATATTCGAGCCGGGCAGAAGCGACATCTATCTTAAATCCATTCGGGAAAATAATGACCGCTGTCCCGAATTTTTCATGTGTCCTGACGCGACAATCTGTCCCTTCAGAAAATTTTTCTGCAAAGGCGATCCCGTCACCCCTGACAACGATATCGATATCGAAATTTTGTCTCCTGAGCAGCAGGTCGCGGACAACTCCACCGACAAGGTAAGCCCGTACCCCCAACTGATCTGCTACAGAACTGATCCTTTTCAGTAGCGCCTGAATCTTTTCGGGCAATTGAGTCTCGAGTAAATGACGTAAATTTCTCCGCTTTAACTGCACTCCGGACTGGCGGGAAAGCTCCTTTTCCCCGCTCGGTGCGAGCCTTCGGTCATCCAGCATATAACGCAACAGATCTGTTCGGGTAACAACACCGACAAGGATACCGTCGTCGACGACCGGGAGACTGCGTTGATTATGTTCAATGATCCCCTGCTGCATTTCACTCAATGGTGCATCTGGTGAAATTGTCAGAAAATCGGTATTCATCATTTCCCGAACGGGCAATTTCAGCAATTTGTGATGCGCCGCCTTCTCAACAACCTGACGTGTGATAATTCCGACAACCTGCTGTTTATCATCCAGGATGGGTATTGCGTTAAAATTAAAACGCGTCATCAACTGCCGGGCAGATTCAACCGTTGCCGTCACCGGCAGGCTTTTCACCGGAGTCGACATAAGCTGGCTCGCTTCACACCGCGAACGCACATAACTTGGCAGCAGTTTCTGGATCTGCTCAAGCAATTGGACCAACGGGGTGTCACGCACCGTTGCCGATGCGGCAAAAGCATGACCGCCGCCGCCAAACTCCTGAAAAAATTCACCGATATGCAGCTCTGACAAGCGGGATCGACCGACCAGAAAAATGCGATCTTCCATCCGCACAGCAACAATCAGCACATTGAGATTTTCAATATCTTTGAGTTTATGGACAAGGCTTGAGATATCACCGACGTAATAGTCAATAGATGCCTGAGCTATCGCAATCTCAACCCCATTGACCGTCAGTTTGTAACACGACTTGAGTAATTCATTGAGCAGGTCAACCTGTTCAGACGTCATCTCCCGAATCAGAAAATCGGCAACCGTGTTTAAATTTGCACCACATTCGAGCAGATACGCCGCAGATTGAAAATCGGTCGGGGTCGTCCCGGAGAAGAGAAGGTGCCCGGTATCCTCATACAAGCCAAGCATCATCATGGTTGCTTCTTCAGGGGTTGGAACTATTTCCCGCTCAAGAAACAGCTGCGTCATGATTGTCGTTGTTGCACCAACATCCTGAATGTACTCAACGTGTCCACGATTCGGATGTTCATCGGTAGGATGGTGATCATAAATATGGATTTCAAGGTCGGGATTATCAAGAATGTCGGCAAAATGACCGATACGGGCCGAACTGCGAACATCAACCAGAATCAGTCGCGAAACCTTGTCGAAGTCGATATCACGACTCCGTTTGATCCCGTAAGCATAGAGGGTACTGTGGAGGAGGAAATCGCGCAAACCACGCTCCTGCCCGCCGGGGAACACCAGCTCCGCATCGGGATAGAGCCGTTTTGCCGCAATCATGGCTCCCAGGCCATCAAAATCGGCATTAACGTGGGTTGCAATCACATCCATAGAAATTTAAAGCTCCAGTGAACCGATCAGGTCATTGATGTCGGCGATCCCCTCTTCGCGACAGAACGTCTCAAGATCGGCAATAATCGTTGCCATCACCCGGGGATCGACAAAGTTGGCGGTTCCGACCTGAACCGCCCTGGCACCAACAATAAGAAATTCGAGGGCATCCATTGCCTGCGTAATCCCACCGATACCGATGACGGGGATGTCAACCGCCTGCACCACCTGGTGGACCATCCGCACTGCAATCGGGCGAATAGCCGGGCCGGAGAGTCCACCGATTGTATTGGCAAGTCGCGGCCGACGGGTTTTGACATCAACAGCCATTCCGGTCAGGGTATTGATCAGGCTCAAAGCATCAGCGCCCGCTTCCTCTGCCGCCCGCGCTGTCACCTGAATATCGGTGACGTTGGGGGTCAATTTGACAATCAACGGCTTGGTCGTTTTCTTCCGCACCAGAGAAATTACAGCCGATGCGGCTTTGGGGTCGGTGCCAAAAACAATCCCGCCGTGTTTAACATTGGGACACGAAATATTCATTTCCAGTGCGGCAACACCTGACACATCATTGAGTCGCGCAGCAACTTCACCGTATTCTTCCTGCGTATTCCCAAAGAAGTTGACAATAACCGGGGTTGCATACTGCTGCAGGAAAGCGAGTTTTTTTTCGATAAAAGCGTCAACACCGACATTCTGCAGACCAATCGCATTGAGCATCCCGCTGACGGTTTCACAGATACGTGGAGTATCGTTGCCCGCCTTGGGATTGAGTGACATTCCTTTGGTGACAACGGCTCCGAGCCGATTCAAATCGATATACGGGGCATATTCTTCACCGTAACCAAAGGTTCCCGATGCCGGCATGACCGGATTTTTCAATGTCAATCCGGCAATGTCAACGGCCAGTTTCGGCTGCAATATTTCCTTCACAGAGTCTCTCATTGACAGCCTCCTCCACACCCCGTACTCACAACCTTGTTTTTACTCCAGTCGAGTTTTTCTGCAGAAAATACCGGGCCCTGCGTACAGGTACACAGATATTGGGGATTCTCATCCGAATGAGCCGCTCCCTTGACAACACAACCAAGGCAGGCACCAACACCACACGCCATCAACGCCTCGAGAGAGACCTGCAACGCAACCTTGCGCTCTGTACATATTTTTTCGACCGCCTCAATCATCGGCATTGGACCACAGGCGTAAACCGTCGCGCTGGGGTATTTTTCAAGCGTGCGCTCCAGAACCTGCGTGACCAACCCCTCTTCACCCAGGCTGCCATCTTCTGTCGTCACAGACACTTCGACCCCCAGTCGCTCAAACTCGGTCACAGTGATAATGTCATCGCGGGTGCGGCCCCCCATCAACAGCCTCACCGACGATTCCCTGACCAGCTCTTCAGCCAGCATATAGAGAGGAACCAGTCCGATTCCACCACCAACAAGAATCTT
>CAZQFI010000201.1:0-3188 GCA_964592545.1 uncultured Geobacteraceae bacterium | reverse complement strand
TGGCAACAGTCATAATATCGTCTGCCGTCACTTTGTTCAGCTCCTTCTCATAATTAACAAGATAGTGCCAGTCTCCCAATGTTTGATAGGTCGACAACATCCGCGCAAGGCCACTATTCCCTTTTAACCTTCGCAATATCGACGTCATAATCTGCTTACGCGCAGTGTCAATCTCTTTCTGTGTAAGCGGTTCCGTTTTGAGACGATCCAGTTCCTGATAGACAGCCGTCTCTATATCACGGCATGAACGGTTCTGGCGTGGTGTCAACGCGACAATCATAAGGTTGTCGTAACGCGATCCAGGGGCACCGAAAACCCCGACATCAGTCACCAGCTGTTTTTCGAGCACCAGAGATCGATACAACCTTGAGGTGCGCCCTTCACTCAACACCTGCATGATAATATCGAAAACGTAGTCATCAAAATGGGGCAGAGTCGGCTTATGGTAGGCGATCATCAACTGCGGCTCAGCATCAAAATCGATCATCACCCGCCGCTCACCATTCTGTTTCGGCTCACGATCAACAACCGGCGGGACCGGAACCCCACGTTGCAACGTGCCGAAATAGCGATCAACCAATTTTAGAGTCGCCTCAGGGTCAAAATCACCGACAAGGGTGATCGTCATATTGACCGGCGTGTAGTATTTATCAAAAAAATCACGGATTTCATCGGGATCAAGATTTTCAATATCGGAATTCCAGCCGATCACCGGATGACGATAAGGATGAACCTTATACGCCGTCGCCAGCAATGTTTCGTACATCATTCCATCGGGGCTACTCTCATAAGAACGGCGACGCTCTTCATGGACAACATCCCGTTCAGTATAAAATTCACGGAACACCGCGTTTGCCAATCGATCAGATTCTATTGCCGCCCAAAGTTCCAGTTTGTTGGCAGGAAGATTAATCAGATAGGTTGTGGAATCTTTTCCGGTATAGGCATTATAGCCGACACCACCATTTTCGGCATAAATCCGTGAAAACTCATTTTTGACAACCAGTTTTCGATGTTCCTGCTGTAACTCGGTCAGATGTTTATGCAGCTGTTGCAGTTGCTGAGGATCATGATCCGCCTGATTTTTTAAAGCATCGATGTGCTGCCCAACAACTTTAATTTCGTCCAGAAATTTCTTTTCACGCTGATAATCTTTTGTTCCCAGCGTCTTTGTCCCCTTGAACAACATATGTTCAAGGAGGTGGGCAACACCACGGGCGTGATTCGGTTCATTGACAGCACCGACACGGAAGCTGATATACGCAGCGACAGTAGGCGAGTCGTGTCGCTCAACCATAAGAACAGTTGCTCCATTGTCAAGGTGATATTCATGAACCTTTTCTTCCAGAGAGGCAGAAAAAACAGCCGCCGGGATCAGAAACAGAACACATAAAAATAAGATAAAAAGCCTTTGATACATATCTTTTCCTCTTGGAAAAACGGGATTCTCCACACAATCAGATTCTATCACATCACAAATGATGATTAATCAATGCTATCGCGTTATAATATCCCATAGGGCGATCGGGAATCTACCCGATCCCACTATTTTTCACAAACAACTGCCAATCAGAGAGGTTTATAGATGAAACGTATTGCTGTTTTAACCAGCGGGGGCGACTGTTCCGGAATGAACGCAACACTGCGGGCAGTGGTTCGGGCCGGACTCGCTTCGGGACTTGAAGTCATCGGTATTCAAAAAGGCTTTCAGGGGCTGATTGACCGCCTCTACGAAACGATGAGTACCCGCTCTGTCAGTAACATTGTCCAACGCGGTGGGACCGTGCTCCAGAGTGCCCGCTGTAAGGAGATGAGAACCGCTGCCGGGCTCCATCTGGCCTGCGAAAACCTGAAGGGGATGGGAGTTGACGGGCTGATTGTTATCGGTGGTGACGGCTCCCTCAAAGGGGGGTATGCAATTCACCAGCAAGGCATTCCGGTGATCGGTATTCCCGCTTCAATTGATAACGATATCCCGTTTACCGATGTCTCTCTTGGGGTCGATACGGCACTGAATAATATTGTCCGGGCGGTAGACAACCTCAAGGATACGGCCTCCTCGCATGATCGTGCTTTTGTCGTTGAAGTTATGGGGAGAAACTGTGGCTATCTTGCCGTCGTTGCAACCATCGCCGCTGGAGCAGAATATAGTTTAACACCTGAAGAGCCTTATGACCTTGACCATATCTGCAGTGACCTGCGGCGGCGTTACCAGGAAGGGAGGAGTAATTCGATCCTTCTCGTCGCTGAAGGAGCAGGAAAAGCTGAGGATATCGCCAACCAGATCAAAGATCGCATCGGCTTTGAAACCAGAGTCATTGTTCTTGGACATTACCAGCGCGGGGGCTCACCCACCGTTTTTGATCGCTTGCTCGGGGCACGCTTTGGACAGGCTGCGGTAGAAAACCATCTGAAAGGAAATAACGGGGTGATGATCGGATTACAGGGGGCCGATATTATTTTGACCGATTTAAAAGCTGCAACGTCAGCCGGTATCCGTCCGATCAACCCAATGCTGCCAAAGCTGGCTAATCAATTGTTAATTTGAGGTAAATTTCGCAATTAAAACGTTGACAGTAGCGCAGGAATCATTAAGATGAGCTCTCTGTGCCCGGGTGGCGGAACTGGTAGACGCAAGGGACTTAAAATCCCTCGGGAGCAATCCTGTACGAGTTCAAGTCTCGTCCCGGGTACCATTTAAAAATATTTTAATATGTTGTGAAGTACAATAAGCCCTCTAATAACGAGGGCTTTTGTCTTTTTCAAGGGTCTATAAAGTTCAACAAGATTCACCGAAATTCAGAAATTTTTGGCTCTACTCAGACGACTTTTTCTCATGCGGCTATCCTAGATTATTTTCTGTTATCTAGGACAGCCCCTATTTTTTTGAGGTGATCCTTTTCAATCGCTTAATGACAATGTAAAAGCGATAGTTTATTTCATCTTTATCTGTATGTAATTAGCCGCTACGTAAGACGTATCATATTGATAATAAAAGATATTCTTATCTCATCGCAACAGGAAGAAGCTCTGTTCATTTGGCAGATGCTAAAAGATCATGCTAGTCAAGTCTGCCATCCTTGGAATCTAGAAAAAACTATACTTTTTTCTAGAAAAAAATCATAATAACTGCCATGCAAACTATTAATAAAAAGATACTTTCTCGTATATATGGGCATGGTAAGGGG
>CAZQFI010000200.1:0-3923 GCA_964592545.1 uncultured Geobacteraceae bacterium | reverse complement strand
TACATTCCGGAAAACCGGGAATTTCCTGTCGGCCAAGATAGTAGTTAAGGATATCATCGATCCGCCTGACCTCTTTTTTAATCGACTCGGTCATCTCCCGCCCGCTGTCATCGGCAAGAGAATGGTTCAAGGCTCCGGCGTAATTGCCAATGATTGTCAGCGGGCTGTTAACCTCGTGGCTGACCCGGCGAAGCAGACTGATGCCATCACTGAAATAGTCCCTCACCCCCACCGACATCTTTATTATTGCCGCACTGACAACCTGTCCGAGCATCTGGATCTGCAACGATTTTAATTTCTGGAGATCGGCTTCTGAATCGATCCCGAGCACCACCGCCCCCAGTAATTGTCCATCCAGACAGAACGGATGACAACTGATCCCCCTGCTTTTGCAGATGCGAAGCAGCAAGCGGTCGGCAACAGTCAACTCCTGTGGCGGGCTGAAAGAATCGATCCGGGCATCTCGAGACAGGGCTGCCGAAACGAGGCTTGAACCCTTTTCTGCCGGGATCTTCAACTCCCCGATCATCCGTGGTTGACCGGCGGTCAGGACACCGCTCAACTGGTGGCTTTTCTGATCAAGCAACAGGAAAACGGCCTCAACCGCCGGGCTGTTCTCCAGATATAAACATCTGGCAATCCGAACCAGATCTTCAGGTTCTTTCGCCTCAGCCAGTCGCGACCGGGCAGCTTCCTGATCAGCAAGGACAAAAGAGAGTTCTGCCAGTTTCTCCAGAGCCAGATCCAGCTCTGCCTGCAATTTGTCAGAATCGTCAAGGAACAGACCAAATTGCGGGTACAGACCACTTGCCCAGTCAAACAGATAATCGATCTCACTTTTACGTAAGCCAAACAGCCGACCGGCAAGCGCCTCTGTTTCTGCCATTAATTGCCGGGGACTCTGGCTGATGCTCTGAACCAGCCGTGAAATTTTCAGCAGCGCAGCACTCTGCTCTATCTGAACGATATCCGCATGGAGGAACCGAATTGCATCGGCCAGAAAAGATTCAAGCCGCCACGGTTCAATCAAGGCATCGGCAATGGCAAGGTGGTCAATGCCGTAGTGAGCCTCCTCCAGACGACTCTGGATCGCACTGCTCCAGGGATTGATATCAAGATTGCTATAATCTGCTCCCTGCTGAAGAAACAGGGTATGAATTCCAAGATTCAACAACAACCCGCACAGATGAGCTTCCTCGATATGGGGATAATCGACAGAAGGAGCCACACACCGAGCGATCAAACCCGACGTCCGGGAAGAAAACCAGAGCCGATATTGAAAAGACAGCTCTCCGGGAGTAAACCTGCGCTGCACAACCTGGCGGGCAGACTGCAAAGCAATATTGGTCACCATCGGAATACCGAGCTGCTGTACTGCGGATGAAACCGGCTCAAGCGGATTCAGCGGCTCACTGCCGGTCTTGGAAGCAGCCAGAAGAATCTTGGCCGACAGGGCAGCATCCTGAAGAACAACATCGGTCAGAGCCTGAACATCATCTCCACGAAGGCACCCCTCAATCACGTCAACCAGCACCTGAGGCATACAAAGCAAATCGGTGATGTTCTGCTCTGTACAAAAGTTATGATAATCCGTACCGTCCAAAAAAAATCCCCCACAAGGCACTCATCTTCAGGATCGTCCCAAGAACGAACCATCGCAGTCTGACATTATCGTGCAACTTGATTAATTCATCAAGCCATTTATCGACAAAACCTCTTAATATTCAAGTATTTAGATTGCAATCGCCCACCGCTACTGCTAATAAACGGATACTTAATAAAGAGAATTTCCGGAAAGATTTATTCCTAATCGCAAGCCATCAACACCCTGTAAATAATGAAGTTATTTCAGAGACAATGCGGTTCTGTGACCTTACAACCCGTTGACTTCCCGATCCCGCAAAAACCACCGAAATACCAGCGATCAGACATAACTAGTTAATATTATAGGGATTTGTCTTATCCCAAAGCTAATAATTATTTTTTGACAATCAGAGACCATTCAAATATCCTCAATTGAGTAGAAATATACTCAGTTTAAGAGGATAAAAGAATGAAACCCGAAGAATCTCAGCCGATCACACAGATCATCGAGACAATACAGGATTACAGCAAAGAGAACCTCGAAGAAATACTTCACAGCCTCATCGAAGGGGTTCAAACTCTTTCGGGAGGCGGGCAGTGCCGCATATATCTCGAAGATCTCACTGTCGGGGCTTTGATCTGTGCCGCTGCTACCGATGGCGATCTGCTCCAAAGGGAGGATAATTCCTCTCCCATCAGCGACAGTGGCTTCCTGATATCGCAGGCGTACCAGCAAAAACGCGAACTCACTGTCACCGACCTGACGCAACACCAACACGATGTCCCGCTCACAACGGGAAGAAACAAGGCCGGTTCCTGCTACCTGCTACCAATCATTCAGCTGGGCCATGCAATCGGAGTTCTGTGTCTTGATCGTAAGAACCCGGAGCAACTCCCCGGCAAAGGACAACTCCAGCAACTGCGGCAACTGCTGACAAAAACCGCAGCGACTCTGAATCGGGCCCGTAAATATTACCAACAGCTCCAGCTGGCCAGACGGGTCGATGAGGCAAAGAAAAAAGAGGCGGCCCTGTTTATGGTCAAATCAGCAGCTCAGCTGATCAATCAGGTCGCTCTTGCCTCAGTTCTCGTTCCGATTCCTTCCGATGTTGACGGTGGACGGACCCTGCAAATTCTGGCCACTTATTCCAAGGAACCCGAGGCAAAAAAACTCTACGAAGAAGAGCGGCTGATCAATCTGACCCCGGGAGAATCGCTCCTCTCCCGCTTTATTGATCGTGCCGGTGTCATCGTTGATGACAGTCTGCTTGCCCCCCTCTATATCGCGGATCTGGCCGCAGAAACGCTGCAAAAACCGTATCTGATTGAAGAACTGGGACTTAAATCGCTCTACATGGTTCCCCGCTACGACAAACGCACCCGCCGGGTTATTTGCCTGGTCAATTATTACACCAAAAAACGTTACCAATTCAGCTCATTTGAAAGAGACCTTCTTGACGCTCATGCCGAGATGGCTCAGCGGGTTGTTCAGGAAATCGGTGATGAGCACCTCGAAGTTCAGGTCCTGTCAGAGATTCGCGACCTGCTGCAACAATCGAACGATCGACTGAAACCTTTCCTTCACCAGGTTCTTTCAAAAGCAACTCAGCTGATTGGTGCCGATACCGGCAGCATCGCCCTGATCCGTGAACACGAGGGAGAACGCTGGTTGCTGGTTGAAGACACCCAGGGGAATTTGATCGGAGCGAAGAACCGCGACTGGCTGAAGCAACACATTCCGCCATTGCGGGTCGGCGGACAGGAGCTCCCCCCCGAAGAGCGGAGTCTCTCCGGACTTGCTGCGACCACAGCCAAAGCCGAAATCCTTGTCGACAGCCTCGATATGGAACACACCAACGGGTTTTATCAGCCGGTCACCGAAGCAATCCGCAGCGAGATCGCCGTCCCGATCATCCACGATGGTGAAGTCCTGGCGGTGATCTGTCTCGACAGCCTGCGCCCCCACTATTTTACCAATGAACACCGACGGATCCTGTTGATCATCGAACGGATGATCGGCCACCATCTGGCCATCCTGCAAAAGCTTGAGCAACTCACCAGTGAAATTGATCGGCTACGGCAGGATGTCGACTACAAAGACCCCAACATCACCTCATATAAACTGGGAAACATCATTGGCAATTCGACCAAGGCTCAGGAGATCATCGGCACCATCCAGACGATCAGTCCGCCACTGTGTCAGCGAATTGTTCAGTGGAAAAAGCAGAAAGTCCCCGATAAAGGGGAATTTCTCGGGCTACCGTCGATCCTGATAACTGGCGAAACCGGAGCAGGCAAAGAGTTCCTCTTTAACAACCTGTTTACTCAACTCAATCAGA
>CAZQFI010000199.1:0-2274 GCA_964592545.1 uncultured Geobacteraceae bacterium | reverse complement strand
GTCCATATGGTCTTGATCCCGCTGTCCGGCAGCAGGCAGATTTGGTTTTATCGCTGTCAAAGATGACGTTTACTCATCAGATGGCAAGAGTTTTGCTACTTGAACAGCTCTATCGAAGTTGCACAATTATCAAAAATGAGCCCTATCATAATCGGTAGGCGGTTTGTGGAGGTGGATTGACCGATGGACGAACAAGAACTTGCAGAAATTCGGGCGCATCTGCTGCAGATGCGCGATGAAGTTTTGGCTGAGTCTGAACGGGCGTATGCAGCATCTCAGTCGTTAGGAAAAGATGGTGTTCCCGATATTGGTGATATGTCGTCAAACAGCTATAATCAGGAAGTTTTGATGAATCTCAGCGAGACACAACGCTCGCGGGTTCGCGATATTGACGCTGCGTTGGAACGGATGGATCAGGGTGTTTATGGCCTTTGCATGCGCTGTGAGGAAGAAATTCCGGCACGGCGGATGGAGGTTCGTCCCTTTTCCCGCTATTGTGTCGACTGCAAAGCTGAAGTTGAAAAATTTGGTGAATAAATAACCCTGTGACCCGTTTGGGTCGGCTTGGAGATGGCCATGATATTACCTGCCTTACTTGTCCTCGCTTTTATCGTTTTTGCCGTTGGATTTCTTTATTTCTGGGGGATCAATCCCGGTGATATTACGGTCTATCTGACAAGTGATATAAGCTATACCCTGCCGGCAGCAATAATGTTGATCTGCGTTCTGCTGATCGGTCTGCTGGCCGGGAACTTCCTCCACTTTCTCAGTGCCTTCTTCTATTCTTTCCGTAACTGGAGAGGGGGACGGAAACTGAAAAAAATTGAGGAGGTTGGCTCGATTTATCGGCGTGGTGTTGGTCGGCTCCTCTCGGGTGATTTGAAAAAAGCGCGGCAACTGTTGAAAAAGGCTCTTGATCGCGATCCCAAACGTGTCGATATTTATCTTGCACTCGCCAGTGTTGCGCTGCAGGAAGGGAATACCGATGAGGGGATTGATCTGCTGCAAAAAGCGCGGAAGATTGATCCGAAGGGGATTGAAGTTCTGTTCAAGCTGGCAAGAACCTTTGAAGAAAATGACCGGCGTGAAGAGGCGATGGGGATTTATCGGGAGCTGTTGGAAGAAGATGCCAACAACCGCAAGGCGATGCGTGCCCTCCGCGATATCCTGATGGATATGGGGGACTGGGATGAAGCTTTGGCGCTGCAGAAAAAGGTTCTCAAAATTTCCCACAGTGGCGCCAAGCTTGAGACCGAAAAGAAAATTCTGCTGCAGTTGCGTTACGAAATTGCCCGGACCAACTATGAAAATGGTGAGCCGGGACTGGCAATCGATGCCTGCCGCGATATCATCAAAAAATCGGCCAAGTTTACCGCTGCACGGGTGACTCTGGGTGATGCCTATCAGAAGGTCGGCCGGAACTCCGATGCCGTTAAGGTCTATCAGGATGGCTACAAAGCGCTGAAGAAGAGTATTTTCCTCGCGCGACTCGAAGATCTCTATATCGATGTTGAAGATCCCGCCGCACTGCTTGCTTTCTACCGGACCCAGATGGAAGCCGACAGTAAAGATCTCCTTCTCAAACTTTATCTCGGGCGCCTGTGCCTGCGTCTCGAAATGGTTGACGAAGCGATTCAGCATCTGACCGATCTCGAAACTTCGGGGGTCGACTTTACCAAACTCCACCTGTTGCTGGCTGAAGCCCAGCGGCGGCGTAATAATATCGAGGAAGCAGTCGTTGAGTATCAGAAAGCCCTCGAAATTGATGGGCAACTGCGTCTCGGTTTTATCTGCGAAGCGTGTGGTGGCAAGTTCAGTGAGTGGCACAGTCGCTGTCCGGCATGTAAAGCCTGGGACAGCCTGACCCTGCCTGAGAGAAAGCAGATTCAGGAAGCTCAGCTGGCCGAAAGTTCCAAAGGGATGACCCGCCCTGAGCAGGGGAAGTAAATTGTCGGGGCCGGTCGCACTGGTTATTCTCGATGGCTGGGGGATCAGTGACAGCTGTGAGAACAACGCTGCCTGTCAGGCACAGACACCGGTTCTTGACCGGTTACGCAGCGAATATCCAATCAGCCGTCTGAGTGCTTCGGGTCGCGATGTCGGACTTCCCGATGGACAGATGGGTAATTCTGAGGTTGGTCACCTGAATATCGGGGCCGGTCGGATTGTCTATCAGGATTTGACCCGGATCAGTTTAGCGATTGAAGACGGTTCCTTCTTTGCCAATCCGGTCTTGCGGGGGGTGGGTGAGAAGCTGGTTGAGTCGGGTGGCAA
>CAZQFI010000198.1:0-3986 GCA_964592545.1 uncultured Geobacteraceae bacterium | reverse complement strand
CGACGCTGGTTTCGGCTCAGCTTCCATTTTGGTCTGTTTCAGGCCTTGATGCCGATTGCCGGGTGGCTGGCCGGTCGGAGTATGCAGCACTGGATCACTCGCTTTGACCACTGGGTTGCTTTCGGGCTTCTTGGCCTCATTGGCGGAAGGATGATTTTTGAGGCACTGAAAGCAGAAGAGGATAAAAAATTTGTCCGGGATCCAACCAAGGGGTTAACGATGGTCATGCTCTCTGTCGCAACCAGCATTGATGCCCTTGCGGTCGGTTTTTCGCTGGCAATTCTGCAAATTAATATCTGGTTTCCAGCTCTGATTATTGGTGTTGTCGCAGCAATTCTGACTTTCATCGGGATGCTGCTGGGCAAAAAGATTGGCTCCCTCTGGGGACAACGGGTCGAAATTGCCGGCGGAATTGTCCTCTGTCTGATCGGCTTAAAGATATTGGTGGATCACCTTTCTCGCTGAGAAATAGTCCCAGACAACATCCCGTGACTTACGACCATTGTAAACCTGTGTTTATTTTTGGGTTGACTAGCGTCCCTATTCTCTGTTTAATTCTCAACCACACCGTCTCATTTTTCGAAACAAAAGGGTCTCAACAATGGTCTATCTCGTTGCAATCACAGTTCTATGGGCATTTTCCTTCAGTCTGATCGGGGTCTATCTGGCCGGGCAGGTCGATGCCTATTTCTCTGTCCTGATCCGGGTCGCACTGGCAGCACTGATCTTCCTGCCGTTTATAAAGAAGGTTCCGATAAAGCTGGCGGGAAAACTGATGGCGCTGGGGGCAATCCAGCTGGGCTGCATGTACGTTTTCTACTACCAGTCATTTCTGCTGCTGTCGGTTCCTGAGGTTCTTATCTTCACGATTCTGACACCCGTCTACGTCACACTGATTTTTGACCTGCTCCAGGGGCGCTTTAGTGCCCGTTATCTGCTGACTGCAATCCTTGCCGTCATCGGTGCAGCAATCATGCGTTACAGTGCTATTGGCGATCAGATTTTTACCGGATTCCTCGTTGTCCAGGGGGCAAATATCTGCTTTGCCCTCGGACAGGTTGGCTATAAAGTGCTGCTGGAGCGCGAAAAGATCGATATCCCTCAGCGAGCGATTTTCGGCTATTTCTATCTCGGAGCCCTCGCTGTTACTGTCTGCACATGGTTCATGTTCGGGAACCCGGCCAAATTGCCGACAACAACATTGCAATGGGAGATCCTTCTCTATCTGGGGCTGATCGCTTCAGGAATGGGCTATTTTTTCTGGAACAAAGGGGCGACCAAGGTCGATGCAGGGACGCTGGCCATTATGAACAATGCCCTGATCCCTGCCGGACTGATCGTCAATCTGGTCATCTGGAATCGCGATGCCGACCTGACACGCCTCAGTTTAGGTGGAGGGGTGCTGCTGCTGTCACTCCTGCTTCATGAATTCTGGGGGAAGCAACGTCCCCTCCAGTCTCAGACAAACTGATTTTTTGCACAACGTCATGGTCGCCCGGGGTATCGTGGCCGCCATGATTAAAAACTAAAGAAATGGCTACGAAAGATAAGGCTATGGCGCGATAAATCTGCTAAAATATGAGTTGGATGTGCTTATCCAGAATAGTCCTGTTGAGATCTGAAGGAGGAGCCGATGCCGAACAATCCTGATCGCCATATTGTCTATCGTTATGTCAGCCATCTGGTTAAAGATACCTTTGCGCTGGTTCTTGCCGGAGGGCGTGGCAGCCGCCTCCATGAGCTGACCGAATGGCGCGCCAAACCGGCCGTCTACTTCGGCGGCAAATACCGGATTATCGATTTTCCCCTCTCCAACTGCGTCAACTCAGGAATCCGCCGCATCGGGGTCCTGACCCAGTACAAATCCCACTCGCTGATCCGCCATCTGGTGCGCGGCTGGAGTCATTTCAAAAAGGAACTGGGAGAATTTGTCGAAGTCCTCCCGGCATCACAACGGTTTTCAGAAGAGTGGTATCAGGGAACCGCCGATGCCGTTTATCAGAATCTCGATATCATCCGTGCTGAAAAACCCAAATATGTCCTGATCCTCTCCGGTGACCACGTCTACAAGATGGACTATCGGCCGATGCTGCTGGAGCACGTTGCCAAGGGAGCCGATATGACGGTCTCGTGCCTCGAAGTTCCGATTGAAGAGGCCGCGGGAGCTTTTGGTGTGATGACGGTTAATGAGGAAAACCGGATTCTGCGTTTTGATGAAAAACCGGAGCACCCCTCGCCCATCCCCGGCCAACCGGGAACCACCCTGGCATCAATGGGAAATTACATCTTCAATACCGATTTTCTCTTTGAGCTGCTGAAACAGGACGGGAACGATCCCTCCTCCGAACACGATTTCGGCAAAAATATCATCCCGTCTATCGTTGATGAGCACAACGTATTTGCCTATCCGTTTCGCGATCCCGAAACCAACAAACTTGCCTACTGGCGCGATGTCGGTTCCCTCGATGCCTTCTGGGAAGCCAACATGGAGTTGATTGCCCCCAAGCCGGAGCTCAATCTCTACGATCCCAGCTGGCCGATGTGGACGTATCAGGCCCAGTTACCACCGGCTAAATTTGTTTTTGATGATGACGATCGCCGCGGGATGGCTGTTGATTCCTCAATTTCCGGCGGGTGTATTATCACCGGCTCTCACCTGAAAAAAACGCTGGTGTTCTCCAACGTCAGGATCCACTCGTATTCGACCATCGAAGAAACGGTCATTCTTCCCGAAGTTATCGTCCACCGACACTGTAAAATCAAGCGGGCAATCATCGACCGGGGATGTGAGGTTCCCGAAGGAACAGTGATTGGTTACGATATCGAGCAGGACAGAAAAAACGGCTTCAGAATCACCGATAAGGGGGTTGTTCTGGTCACCCGCGGGATGCTGGGCCAACCGGGAGGATATGCCTAGCGGAAGAATCTACTCTTCGTTCAGGACCAGCAGATAGCCATCGGGATCGTGTAACCACAGTTCACGTCGCTGGTGTTCCTGATCCTCCAGTTCGTAAGCTATCGGCCACCGATATCGCTTAACCTGACGGTAGACCTCTGCCAAGTCGGGGCACGTCAGTTCCAACTGTAACCCGACTCCAGGAGTATCGCGACTCAGATTCTGAAGCAGTGACGGATGGAGTGCCTCCATATCCTCACAGCGCTGAAAGACAATTTTGATATTATCCAGCGTGAGCAGTAAATAACGGGCGTTCCCGTGAGAATCGTTGACAACCTCAGGGGTCCGCTGCAAAATTTCCCGGTAAAACTCGGCCGTATTCTCCAGATCGGCAACCGCCAGAGTGATATTTAAATGCATGTCATTTCCCCGCAAAGGTGATTTGATTTTTTATTGACCGTTATGCTTTAATCGCGCAGATTATGACAGAGCAGAGGAAGAGTCGAGTATTTCTGGGATTTGGTGGCAATATTGGCGATCCCATCCGCCATTTTCGCTGTGCCCGGCAACAATTAAGTGCCCATCCGCACATTTCCATCGTCGGAAACTCACCCATTTACCGGACCCCCGCGGTTGGAGGTCCTGCCGGGCAGCCCGATTATCTGAATGGTGTCGTTGAGATCCTGACAGATATGGCGCCACATAAACTGCTGCAACTCTGTCGACAGATTGAAGATGGTGCCGGACGCAATCGCGATATTCACTGGGGACCACGCACTCTCGATATTGACCTGCTGCTCATTGATGACCTTATTGTGGACGATCCATTGCTGACTATTCCCCATCCACGGCTGCATCAGCGCCATTTTGTTCTCCTGCCACTTAATGATCTGGCTCCACACCGGCACCACCCACAAACAAACACAACGATTGCCGAGCTCCTTGCCAATCTTCCTCCGGCAACCGGCATCAGCAAATTAAACGAGAAATGGTCTTCCAATGATTAGATTACTCCTCTTGGCTCTGGGCGGGTTCATCATCTACTCACTGATTTCAGGACTGTTGCGTCCCAAGAAAAAACAACCGCCGG
>CAZQFI010000197.1:0-2680 GCA_964592545.1 uncultured Geobacteraceae bacterium | reverse complement strand
TTTCAAGTAACCGTTACGCAGATAGTCACCAGAACCACCAAGACCGTTGATCATCCGGGTACCGCCAACCAGTGTTGAGTTTGCGTGGGCATAGATGTCAAATTCAACCGGGGTATTCATGGCGATACAACCGAGACGACGGATCGGCTCAGGTGAGTTCGAGATGGACAGTGGGCGCAGCACAATTTTATCAAAATACTTATCCCAGTTGTCAAAGAAACGCGGGAAGCCTGGATCTTCGGACAGTGACAGTGAACATGCTGAAGCAAAGTTCAATTTTCCTGAATCGAAGAAGTCAAGCATGGTGTCCTGAAGAACCTCGGTGAAAACACTCAGGTTAGTGAAAGGACCGTTGGCCAGACCACCAACAACAGCGTTTGCAATGGAACCAACACCAGATTGGAGTGGCAGCAGGTTTTCAGGCAGACGACCCATTTTTACTTCATGAGAAAAGAATTCCATCAGGTGGCCGGCAATGGCGTCGGAGGTGTCATCCTGACCGGCAAAGGCACGACCTTTATCGCGATGCTTGGACTCGACAATGGCAATAATTTTATCAGGATCGCAAGGAACATAAGGCGTCCCGATCCGGGTGTGTGCTTCAGTGATCAGGAACGGAGCACGATGCGGCGGCTTCTGCTGCATATGAATATCGTGCATTCCTTCAAATGAAGGTTGTCCGGTATTCACTTCAATAATGATCTTGTCGCAAAGATTGATAGCTTCAGCGACGATACCACAGGATGAAGTCAGAACCAGGCCACAGTCTTCGTTGATATCAGAGACCTCAATGATAGCAACATCGTAACGACCATTTTCGGTGTAGAAACCGTAGCTGATGTCCTGTGCAAACAGACCAAGGTGTTTATCACCCATACGGATGCGACCAGCGTTGATTCCTTTAGCAATATTCTTACCAGTCTGGTAAGGCCAGCGACGATCGATCATGTCGAGGGTTGCCCAGCGATCTTCAGTTTCAGCACCAACGGAAGCACCGATGAAAAGGTTGAACTTCAGTTTGCCCTGAAGATTGTTGGCTTCGACATGATCGGCCAGTGCCATCGGCACAGCTTTGGGATAACCAGCCGGGGTAAAACCAGACCAGAGAAGGTTTTGACCAGCCTTGAAATACTGGATGCAATCTTCTGCTTTCACAACTTTGTTGAGCAGGGACTTGCGACGTACACGACTCTCAAGTGTTCCGTAATCGGACATTCTTTCTCCTCCTGTTAATGATCCAGCGGTATTTTTATACCGCCTCGAATGCGCTGTTAAAACAGCAGTTAGAAGTAGCTTTTTGAAACTTATGAAAACCCATTTTAAACGCAATATTGAAAGGTTAAGCAGATTCTCCGAAAAGCGAAAAGACCACCCAAATAGTCATTAAATCCACGTTAGGAGAACAGCGTTTCTTATATAATGTCGCGATCAGCCAAGTCAAGGGAAAATATAGCTTGACGGATAAAATTATCATTTCTGGTAATCAACGAACTGTAAATACAGTTCATGGGGCTCTGAATCCTGCCATTAGATTGAAGTTGTCGATAGCAAGATTGTTTTGTCTGTGAATGACTGCCCCCCCCTCATGAATTCATTACGGGAAACGAGTTGTCACATCTCCTTTTGAATCAGATCGCGAAGTTTTTCGGTATAGTCACTTCCTGGAAACTCATCCGAAAGTTTGTTGAACAGGCCTGTTGCTTTGTCGAGTTGCCCGGTTTTTATGTAGGCCTTGCCAAGATAAAAGTAGGCTTCATCACGATAATAATAGTCTGGAAAGTCTGCCAGCAGCTTTTCCAGCCGGTTGATGGCCGGCTCATATTTTTTGTAGCGGAGGTAAAACCAGCCCACATAGACTTCGTGCTCCGCCAGCCGGGTCTTGCAGCGAAGAATCAGGTGCTTGACTTCGGGAACTTTGGGATCATCGGGAAAGCGTCTGACCAGTTCTTCAAAACTGTGCAGGGCTTTTTCGGTGCTGGTCTGATCACGATCGGGGGAGAGGATCTGCTGATAGTAGCAAAGCCCCATCCGGTAAATAATTGTCGGCGCGCGAAAATCGTTGGGGTGCTGCTTGAGAAAATCCTGGAAAGCAACGGCCGCTTCTTCGTAACGTTTGGAGACGTAGTAAGCTTCGGCAATCTTCAACTCTGCCAGCATACTGAGTTCGGGAGAGTAGTAGGTGTCGCGAACTTTTTCCCATGACGCGATCGCATCGTTGTAGAGGTTTTTCTCAAAATAGCGTTCGCCCTCCTGGAAATATTTTTCCGCACTATTTGTTGGTTTGACCTTAGAGCTACCACAGGCAGCAAGGGTCAGACACAGAACAATCAAAATCAGGTATTTGCAGACGTGTTTCATGGAGGTTTTTCCCCTTGTGGTAGTATTGATGCAAGAAGCTACGGAATATGGTCGGGTTTGTCAATCATCTTCGCCCTTTATTGCGCGGTTTGAGGGTGTTCTGTCGGCGATATGTTGATTGACAATTGATAATTTTTAATTGATAATAATTCGGTTTTGACAATATACGAATATAATCTGAGATCTGGAATTCAGTATGCAGTTGCTCTATATCGGTTTCTTCGGTGGTCTTGGCTGTATCACCCGCTATCTGGCTTCAGCCTGGACGTACCAATTGGTTGGTCGCAGCTTGCCCTACGGGACACTGCTGGTCAATATTGCC
>CAZQFI010000196.1:0-1631 GCA_964592545.1 uncultured Geobacteraceae bacterium | reverse complement strand
TGTGCCAGGTCGCGTACCAGTTCGCGGAAATCGACCCGGCCGTCGGCGGTGAAGTAGAAGATGATCTTCGATCCGTCGAACAGGTATTCAGCCCGAACCAGTTTCATTTCCATATTACGCTGTTTGACTCGCTGCTGGCAGAACTGGAGTGCTTCATCCTCACGCAGGGAATTGCTCTGAGCCATCTGCAGATCGGTTTCTTCAGCCAGGCGTAAGATCGATTTCAGCTTCGGCGGGGCCTCTTCGGTCGGGATGTCACGCGTTTTTCTGACAACGGTTCCCAGGGCGCGCCCACGCTCAGTTTCGACGATAACCTTATCCCCCGGGGAGAGTTCAAACTCCTGCGCGGCAAAATCGAAAATTTTCCCGGCAGTGTGAAAAGAGATACCGACTATTTTGATCCGTTCCATTCTATTCCTTTACTCAGGCGGCGGTGACCCGCATCAACATCACTTCGAGGGCGAGACGGCGGTTGACGTTGCGCTGCAGATGATAGCGAGCTGTCTCAAGCGCCTTCAGTTTGTCCAGCAGACCCGTGATTGTTGTCGATTCAACCTGAGGGTTCAGTATGTCCAAAAGATCAATATTGACCAGTTCATCTACCGGGCTGTTGTGCTTCAGCAGCAGCAGATCGCGGTAGAACGCCTGGAAAATATCGAGGATATCATAAAGGAGTTCTTTTTCTGTCTCCAGTTCATCAGCAAATGTGAAAGTCGGAATAATACTGCCTGACGACAGTGCTGACAAGGATTGAATCAGTTTCCGGCGTTTTTCGAGATAAAGTTCCCGGTTTGGTCCCAGTGCTTTTTTGAAGCTCCCTTCAGAAAGGGCGGCAAGGACGGTTGCTTCGGTTTCATTGAGTTCAAGTTGCTGTGCCAGGATTGTGGCCAGAAGCTGTTTCGGCAGGCGCAAAAATGGCAGGTTCTGGCAGCGCGAGCGGATCGTCGGCAGCAGTTTTTCGGGTTGACTGGTCAGGAGGATGATCAGCGTCCCCGACTGAGGCTCTTCGAGCGTTTTCAACAATGCGTTGGCTGCGCCGGTTGTGAACTGTTCAGCCCCATCGATGAGACAGATTTTTCTTTCTCCCTCCAGGGGGCGCAGCGACAGTTTTTTCTGTAAATCGCGGATTTGTTCAATCTTGATCGCCGCACCATGACTGTTGAGAACATGGATATCGGGATGGTTGTCGTGGTCCACCTTGCGACAGGCGGCGCAGTGGCCGCAGCCCTCTCCTGTTTGACAGAGCAACGCCCTGGCAAAGGCGACAGCCATCAGTTTTTTGCCAACTCCGTCCGGTCCCGAAAACAGGTAAGCGTGGGCAATCCGGCGCCGCTCGATGGCACGCAGCAGAATAGTTTTTTGCCGGTCGTGGCCGGTTATGGTGTCAAAGGTCATGGCGGTCGCAGTGTTAAATTGTTACTTTTAAAAGGGTGAATAGGGGCTGCAGGAATGAATTTACGCTCAAATTCAACGCAGAGTGCGCCATTATAGGAAAACGCTGAACAATGAATCAAGTTTAAACCTGAATCGGCCCGCTGCTGAATGCCGGAAGGTTGTAAAGGCGGGGCGACTCCTAAAGATTGAACTACCGTGCCGATTTGGTTATACTCCGCCCACTTTCAGCCAATGTG
>CAZQFI010000195.1:0-4076 GCA_964592545.1 uncultured Geobacteraceae bacterium | reverse complement strand
AAGCTCGCTCCCTTTCCAGCCAGCTGCTTCAACTTTAGCGAGGAAGTCAGCATTTTTGGATTTGGCGTTGTAGTACTGAATCCGACCATCGCCGTTTTTGTCTTCAAACTTCAACAGCCCGGTTACTTCCCAACGCTTCATCCAGTCGGGGCGCTCAGCGTAAACAATACTGTTTTCAGGAGCGAAGAGATCGCCGCCGCTTTGCATGACAGCTTTGTTAATCGTTGCGTGCAGGTTCAGACGTGCCATAGCAGCAACGCCAGGAGCGGTGGTGTAGAGAAGGGCGATAAAAACGAGAGCCCAACCTGCGGAGTAACGTGCATCCTTAACTGTTGCAACAGTGAAGAAACGCATGATGACGTGTGGCAGACCAGCAGTACCGATCATCAGAGAAACGGTGTAGACAAACATGTTGAGCATGCTGCCCGGCATTTGGGTGGTGTACTTACCAAAACCCAGACCGGTAACAACTTCATCAAGTTTCCCCAGCAGGGTCATGTCGGTACCAGCAAAGTTGGAGCCCAGACCAAGCTGTGGCAGTGGGTTGCCGGTGAGTTGCATGGAGATAAAGATTGCAGGCACGGTGTAGGCAAGAATCAGAACACAGTACTGAGCAACCTGGGTGTAGGTAATCCCTTTCATGCCGCCGAAAACAGCATACATAAAAACGATAGCCATACCAACGTAGATACCGGTTGAGTTGGAAACGCCGAGGAAACGGGAGAATGCAACACCAACACCGGTCATCTGACCAATAATGTAGGTCAGGGAAGCCATCAGCAGACAGAGAACTGCCACAACGCTGGCTCCGGTTGAGTAATAACGAGTTGAAACGAATGATGGAACGGTATACTTACCGAACTTACGTAGGTAAGGTGCCAGCAGCATGGCCAGCAGAACATAACCACCGGTCCAACCCATCAGGAAGAGACCACCACCGTAACCCATGTTGGCGATGAGACCAGCCATGGAGATGAAGGAGGCTGCCGACATCCAGTCAGCACCGATTGCCATACCGTTAACAACAGGACCGACGTTGCCGCCAGCAGAATAAAATTCACTGGTACTTCCGGCGCGAGCCCAAACTGCAATGCCGATGTAGATGGCAAAGGTAAGGCCGACGACGAAATATGTCATAGTTTGTAAACCCATAATTTATAGCTCCTTCCTAGTCTTCGTGAACGTCATATTTTTCGTCGAGCTTACCCATCATCTTGGCGTAGATGAAGATAAGAGCAACAAAAATATAGATTGAACCCTGCTGGGCAAACCAGAATCCGAGTGGATAACCACCCAAATGGATGCTGTTCAGCGCAGGGGCGAACAGAATTCCGGCTCCATATGAAACCAGGAACCAGACGATCAGGAAGTTCCTAACCAGAGCTAGTGTGTCCTTCCAGTAGGCTTTACCACTATTGTCCATACTCATAAAAAAATTCCTCCTCACAAAAAATGATGGATGTTACCCCCTAAACTTTGCACATTTAAAACTCTTTACCACTGTGTTGCGTGTTGTCCTTAGTCGTTGCCTCCTTTCAGATGAGTCGATTCTTTGATTTGAATTCCCATACAAAACTACGATTATTAACTGCCCGATGGTTATCGGGCCTGATCATGCTTACCGCGCAGCTAAGGAATACTCCTGGGCGCATACGCGTTGTATCCCAACCGTGCAGAAATCATTTCGCCTGCAGCTTTAAGAGCTGGAAGCAGTTCCTTTTCTATCCGGGTTTCATCGGTGCGGAAACTCGGAGAGACCAGAGTCAGGCTGCCAACGATAATTTCGCCGGTCTTGAATAAGGGAACCGCCATGCAGGTGCTTCCCTCCCCGGCACCATTGTTGTCGATGCAGTAATAGTTTTTTCGGCAGGTGGAGATTTTCTGGTTCAGTTGCTGATGCTCTTCTACGAGTCGAGCATTTCTTTCGTCAAAGGCCAGGAAAATTTGACCGGGAGCACAGCCTTCCAGTGGAAACCGCTGACTGGTCAGAGGAATGACTTTTACCTTTTGATCGTTATCGGCCATTTCCATAAAGAGTGCTTCCTGATTCCGTTGTACGACAAGGTAGACGGTTTCGTTGCACTGCCGAACCAATTGGGCCATGACCGGTCTCGCTTTTTCAAGCAGGACCATTTTTGAGAGAAGCTTCTGGCCAACCTCAAAAGCAGCCAGTCCCAGCTGATATTCACCTGAGCGTTGGCTGCGTTCGACATATCCGTGATTTTCAAAAGTTGCCATTAGCCTGAACAGACTCGCCTTGGTCATATCGAGGCGCTGACTTAGTTGAGAAAGGCTGCAACGTTCTCCCTCCTCGGCCAAGGCTTCGAGCAGGAGCAGAGCATTTTCAACTGACCTGATATTGTAAGAGTCTTTGTCTCTGCTCGGCATCGTGTTTCGTACCTTCCACCTTAAATTTTAAACCGGATGTTCATTTTAGCAACTTTTAATCTAATGTGTCCCCGATGTGATTGGACAATAATACGCTGTTATATAGTTGTCAATACGCTTTTTTGTTTACGGGGGATTGGGGGGGATTGTGTCGGGTTGGAGGTTTTTTAATGTTTTGATTTAACATATTGAAAATACAGCTAAATAACTAAAATAGTAATCTAATAATAACCAGTATAACAGTGTTTAAAAAAAGTTTTAAGCGTTTCATTTTTGCTTTTGACCCGGCTTTATTTCTGACAATCCTGTGTGTAACTGACCGCATAATAGCGCCCTTTTACCACGGTTTGCGGCGATGAGAGCCCGGGCGGATCTTGGTTTCCCTAAATAATATTTATTATCAAATATCGTTTTGCTGTTGCGTGGCGGGATTTACGGTGTGATGACGATGAATATTCAGGTGGGCTGTCGTCGGTCTGGCAAGATCTTTTTTCCGCCAGTCTGGAGTGTTGCCTGTCTTGACTTAAATTGCCCGATAGTGTTAAAAATCGCTCTTTTTACAAAGGTTTATAATAGACAATGTATCATCCAACCGAAAATGAGTTCTGCCAATTGTCGGGGCAGGGCAATCTGATCCCTGTATACCGCGAAATTCTTGCGGATATGGAGACCCCCGTTTCAGCATTCCGTAAAATAGATGATGGCAAGACATCCTTTCTCCTTGAATCGATTGAAGGGGGAGAAAAGTGGGCGCGCTACTCTTTTCTGGGGAGTGGGCCGGCTCGGGTGTTTCGCAGCCGTGATCATTATTACGAAATCTGGTTTGACGGCCAGCTCGAAGAGTCGGGGCGGGTTGATGATCCGCTGAACAAGCTCCGTAACTTGATGGCGGCGTACCAACCGGTTGAAGTTGATGGACTTCCCCGTTTTTCCGGTGGAGCCGTCGGTTATCTCGGTTACGATATGATCCGCTTCATCGAAGATCTCCCCGACACGAATCCCCGTGAGATTAATGGTTGGGATGCCTGCTTTATGTTTACCGAGCGGCTGTTGATTTTTGACAACATGCGCCAGAAGATCAAGGTTGTGTGTAATATCCACCTGCAGGAGGGTGAAGCTCCCGCCGCTGGATATCAGCGTGCTCAGCAGCAAATCGAGCAGATGCTGACGCAGTTACGTCAGCCCTTGCCCTATCGGGATGAGGGAGGAGACGGTGACGGACGGCAGGCGCTTGAGACAAACTTCAGTCGTGAGGCGTTCAAGACTGCTGTGGAACGGTGTAAAGAGTATATCCGTGCCGGAGATATTTTTCAGGTGGTCCTCTCCCAGCGTTTTTCGGGACAGTTACAGAGTGATCCTTTCGACATCTACCGGGCGCTGCGGACAATCAATCCTTCCCCTTATATGTTTTTTCTCCGTTTCGGTGAGTCGATTATCGTCGGGGCGTCCCCCGAAGTCCTGGTGCGTAAAGAGGGCGATCAGGTTGATGTCCGCCCGATTGCCGGAACGTTGCCACGTGGCAAGACTCCTGCCGAAGATTTGGCTCTGGAACAGCAGCTGCTCGCCGATCCGAAAGAGCGGGCAGAACATATTATGCTGGTTGACTTGGGGCGTAACGATATCGGGCGGATCGCTGTTGCCGGGAGTGTTGAAGTGACCGAGCTGATGACGATTGAACGCTACTCCCA
>CAZQFI010000194.1:0-2217 GCA_964592545.1 uncultured Geobacteraceae bacterium | reverse complement strand
GCACTCGAATAACCTACCGCTTTTGCCGCAGCAACCGCACACGATCCCATCTCTTCACGCAATTCAGGGGTTAAAACCGGGCAGGGAGACTCTTCGATCAGCTTCTGATGACGCCGCTGAATAGAGCAGTCACGTTCCCCGAGGTGGATCACATGACCGTGCTTGTCGCCAAGAATCTGAATCTCAACGTGCCGGGGATGTTCACAAAATTTTTCAATGTAGACATCGGCCTTGCCAAAACCGGCCTGTGCCTCAGTACGGGCAGTTGCAAGAGCATTTCCCAAAGAAGCCGGCGAATGGACGATTTTCATCCCACGACCACCGCCACCAGCCGAGGCTTTTATAATAACCGGATAACCAATTCCATCCGCAATTTCCTGGGCCTCTTCGGTCGTCTCAATGCTTTTGTTTGTCCCGGGAAGGATGGGAACCCCGGCATCGGTCACCGTCTGGCGGGCAGAAATCTTATCACCCATACGGCGCATATTATCGGCGGTCGGGCCGATAAAAGTAATCCCACACTGTTCACAGACTTCGGCAAATTCAGCATTTTCAGAGAGGAAACCATAGCCGGGATGAATGGCATCGGCATCAGCAATCTCTGCAGCACTGATGATCGCCTTCATATTGAGATAGCTGTCGGCACTCGCTGTCGGTCCAATACAGATACTTTCATCGGCCAGACTGACGTGTAAAGCCTCCTGATCGGCCTCAGAATGGACAGCGACAGATTTGATCCCCATCTCTTTACACGCACGGATAATTCGCAGGGCAATTTCACCGCGATTTGCTATAAGTATTTTATGAAACATATTTTCAACTCCTGATTTAAGCCGTCCTGTTATTAACGGAATATGAATCGTGTTCAAACGGGAATGACCCCGCAATATTCCGACAGACTACAGCCGCTCAACCAGGAAGAGCGTTTCACCAAACTCGACTGGAGCTGCATCATCCTTGACAATCTCAATAATCTTACACTTGAATTCTGCCTCGATTTCGTTGAATAGTTTCATGGCTTCAACCAGACACAACGTCTGTCCGGCTTCAACAATATCGCCAACCTCGACAAAAGGAGCAGCATCAGGGGAAGGCTTACGGTACATTGTTCCCACCATGGGTGAGGGGACAACATCATATTTATCATTGACCGGAGAAGCATCGGCAGCAGATTCAGCAGCAACTGGTGCCGGAGCGGCAGTCAGAGGGGGAGCAGCCGCAACCGGTGCAGTGGGAGCGGCAATATGAACAATCTCCTGTTCCTGGCCGCGTTTAATGTAAATTTTATCCTCGCCATTCTCCAGATTGAATTCGGTAATGTCGGTATCGGTCACTATTTTGATTAAACTCTTCAGATCTTTAAGTTCCATATCTTTCCTCCTGAAAAAACTACTTTAATCGACTTGCATAAATTGTTTGGGAATTGAAGTCAGTGCTTCAAATCCATTTGCAGTGACAACCACTGTGTCCTCTATTCTTACACCACCAATATCGGGAAGGTAAATACCGGGCTCAACAGTAATCACCATTCCCTCCAGCAAAACATCTTCTGTCCGGGCAGAAACAGCCGGATATTCATGAACTTCGAGGCCGACGCCGTGTCCCAGACTATGACCAAAAAATGCTCCATAGCCCTGAGAAGAAATGAGGTCACGGGCAACGGCATCCAAGGCACTGATCGACAATCCCGGCTTAATTGCAGAAAGTGCCGAATCATGAGCTTCTAACACAATATCAAAAATTTGTCGAAGTTTTCTATCAACCTCACCCATTCCCAATGTGACCGTCTCGTCAGAATGGTAACCATTCACTTTGGTGCCAAAATCGATTGTCACCAGTTCTGCAACTCCAATTTTTCTGTCACTTGCGACACCGTGTGGTAAAGCACCCCGTTCTCCCGCCGCAACAATAAAATCAAAGGCGTTTGCCTCTCCCCCGAGGCGCTTCAAGGAGAACTCGAGCTCCAAAGCGATTTCTCGCTCGGTAGCTCCCGGACGAATCAGCGGGAAAACACCCTGAAATGCCCGATAATTCAGATCTGCAGCAGTTCTTAAAAAAGTCAGCTCTTCCGGTGTTTTAACTGCCCGTAAAGATTTTATCTGATCATCGAGTGGAATCCAGTCGACCGGGTCAATAGCCGCACTTTTCAGCTCATTAAAGGCTGCAACCGTCATCTCTGCAGCATCAAATCCAACCCGAGAGGTCCCGGAACACTTT
>CAZQFI010000193.1:0-6226 GCA_964592545.1 uncultured Geobacteraceae bacterium | reverse complement strand
CATTCATCTGCGCTTTTTTCGAGTCGATTTATGTGAAAACCGGAGATGAACACTGGAAGAAGTTGACCCGCTTCTGGATGACCCTGTTTGGGATCAACTTTGCAATTGGTGTGGCAACCGGAATCATTCTGGAGTTCGAGTTCGGGACGAACTGGTCCAACTACTCCTGGATGGTTGGTGATATCTTCGGTGCGCCACTGGCGATTGAGGGGATTGCCGCTTTCTTCCTTGAGGCGACGTTCTTTGCCGTGATGTTTTTCGGCTGGAACCGTGTTTCGAAGAAGGTTCACCTATTCTCAACCTGGATGGTCGCAATCGGTTCCAACCTATCGGCGGTCTGGATTCTGATTGCAAATGGCTGGATGCAAAATCCTGTCGGGATGAAGTTCAATCCGGATCTCGCCCGGTTTGAAATGACCGATTTTGGAGCACTGGTGTTCTCGCCGGTTGCCATCAGTCATTTTGTTCACGTTACGGGCTCTGCTTTCCTCTACGCCTCCCTGTTTGTCGTTGCTGTTTCAAGCTGGTATCTGCTGAAAAAACGTCATATCAAATTTGCCAAGCGCTCTCTGGCCGTTGCCTGTACTTTCGGCCTGCTGGCCTCCCTGTTTGTTGCCTATACCGGTGATGAGCATGCTTATCACGCTGCCAATGTCCAGCCGATGAAGCTGGCTGCCATGGAAGGGCTCTACGATGGTGAGCACTCTGCCGGGCTGGTGGCCGCGGGCTTACTGAATTTCAGCAAGCAACCGGGTGATGACGAAGATGCTTTTATCTTCAAGATTAAAGTGCCGATGGTGCTGTCACTGCTGGCCAATCGGGATATTAACAGTTTTGTCCCGGGAATTAATGACCTGGTTTTCGGCAACGACGCCGAAAATATCATGGGGGTCAAAGAGAAAATGGTTCGCGGTAAACTGGCTGTTGCCGGACTGGGCGAGTATAAGGCGGCAAAGAATGCCGGCGATCAGGCCGCTGCGACCAGGGCTTTGAGCCTGTTTGAAGAAAACAGCGATTATCTGGGTTACGGCTATCTCGATTACGCTGAGCAGGCTGTCCCCTATGTTCCGCTCATCTTCTATTCTTTCCGCGTCATGGTTGGGCTGGGGACCTTCTTTATCCTGCTGTTTATGGTCTACCTCTACCTGCTCTATAAAGATCAGCTTGAAAAGCAGCCATTATTGCTGAAGCTGGGAGCGTTTTCTTTCTTCCTTGGTCTGGTGGCCCATGAAGCGGGCTGGATTGTGACTGAAGTTGGCCGGCAGCCCTGGGCAATTCAGGACCTGCTCCCGGTGACTGTTGCCCGTTCGAATCTCGATTCGGGGACTGTCGAAGTGACATTCTTTATGTTCCTCATTCTGTTTACTGCTTTGCTGATTGCCGAGCTAAAGATTATGGCCAAGCAGATTTCTATTGGCCCGGAAGGAGATTAAGCTATGTTTGGCAGTTTAGACTGGTCGGTTTTACAACAATTATGGTGGTTTATTGCTACCCTGGTTGGGTCACTGTTTGTCTTCCTGACCTTTGTGCAGGGCGGGCAAACCCTCTTATCAACATTGTCTTTAAGTGAAGACGAAAAAATCCTTATCGTCAATTCTCTTGGTCGTAAATGGGAGCTGACCTTCACAACGCTGGTGCTGTTTGGCGGGGCATTGTTCGCAGCATTCCCGCTCTTTTATGCGACCAGCTTCGGCGGGGCCTACTGGGTCTGGATTCTGATTCTGTTCACCTTCATTATTCAGGCGGTCAGTTACGAGTATCGGCGTAAACCCGACAATTTCCTTGGCAAGGGTGTTTACGATGCCTTTCTGTTTGTCAATGGTTCTGTCGGAATCTTGCTGATCGGTGCCGCTGTTGGAACATTTTTTACCGGTTCCAACTTTGTCCTGAACGATTATAACCTGGTGCAGTGGCATCATCCGTTGCGCGGTCTTGAAGCGGCATTCAGCTTTTTCAACCTCAGTTTTGGGCTATTTCTGGTCTTTCTGGCGAGAACTCTCGGGGCGTTGTATCTGGCCAACAACCTCGACCATGAAGATCTGGTTGCAAAATTGAAGAAATCGGCATTCAATAACCTGTTGTGTCTGTTGCCGTTCCTCCTTTTTGTGTTGCTGCGCCTTGTGCTGATGGATGGTTATGCTGTCAATCCCGCTGACGGAACGGTCGTCATGGAAGCTAACAAATATCTGCACAACCTGATCCAGATGCCTCTGAATCTGATTTTGCTGCTGGTCGGTCTGGTTCTGGTCGTCCTGGGTGTCGCCATGAATCGTTTTACTCCGTCGGTGCGTGGAATCTGGCCTGCCGGCCTTGGAACGGTATTGACATGTCTTGCTGTGTTCTTTACTGCCGGATACAACAATACCGCTTTTTATCCGTCCAAGATTGATTTGAACAGCAGTCTTACAATCTACAATGCATCGAGCAGTCACTACACGTTGACTGTTATGACCTATGTTGCGTTGCTGGTTCCGGTTGTGCTGGGCTATATCATTTGGATCTGGAGACAGATGGACAGCAAGAAACTGTCTCTTGAAGAGCTTGCTGCTGACAAGAAAAGTTACTAGAGGAGGTTGTTATGATTATGTTGTTCTTATGGGTTGTCGTGCTTGCAGCCTCTTTCTTTGGATCGGTCAAATTTCTTGAAAAGATTGATCTGCTGTAGGTCAAAAATACCCCCGTTGCATACAAAAAACCCCACTTCATCGAAGTGGGGTTTTTTGTTACTTGAGAATTACGCGATCTTTTTGTTCAGTTGTTTAGCAGCTGCAACCGCTGCCACAGCTCATACCGCCGACGGGGGCGATTGAGAATCCTTCTCCATACGAGTTGCTGATATAATCGATCTGGCTCTCCTTGGTATGGGGGAGAACGTTCTCATCGATCAGCAGCTCAATTTCGTTGATGGTGTAGAGTTCATCTTCTTTTTTTGACTCATCCAGAGTCAATCCCAGGCTGGGACCGCCTCAGCCAAAACCTTCAAAAACGACACGAAGGAATTTTCCGGTGTGCTCCTTCATCAATTCTTTGAACTTTTCACGTGCTGTGTCTGTAATCGTCAACATGCTGGTTCTTCTCCTTGGTTCAGTGATAAATTTTTGAAATGTTACATTTCAAAAACGTCGAAAATGTTTTTCTGGTGGAACTCCACCATTTTTGTTGGTTAACCTCAGGTAAAACCACTTCCGGCCGGAACATGACAGCCACCGCCGACAGAAACACTTGCCGAGGTCAGTGAGACCGTCCTTGCCGCTTTTTTACCGCATGCCGGGCAGGGAACCTCCGTCAGTGGGTTACGCTGAATTTTTTCTATGGTTTGACCACAGTGCTCACACTGATACTCAAATATGGGCATAATCCACCTCCTTCCTTACTACTATATCCGACTAATTATATCTTATTTGATTTATCAATAGCAAGTGCGAAAAATATAAAAAAATGGTTTTCACCGTGTTCCACTTGGATTAAACTGGCGAAAACAGTGTTTTATTATTTTTTTGTGGAGGATTCGCATGGCCGACAAACTCATCTTGACCCGTAAAGAAAACCAAATTGGTTTTATCACCCTTAATCGTCCGGAAGCAATGAATACTTTCACCCCGGAGTTTGCTGATCAGCTTGATCAGGCGCTGTGGGATATGGAAAAATCGGCCGATGTCAGGGTTATTGTGATCAACGCTGCAGGTAAGCACTTTTGTACCGGAATTTCGCTCGATCAGTTTAACAACAAAAGTCATCAGGAGTATCGGGAGTTTCTTTACGGAATTGATGCTTTTTATCACACCCTGGCCGATTTAAACAAACCGACGATCGCCTCTGTGCAGGGCTTTGCTCTGGCCAACGGTGCCGGCCTTTCTTTCGGGTGTGATATGACCGTTGCCGCCGAAAGTGCAACATTCGGGACAACGGCAATCAATGTCGGCCTGATCTGCCTTGGCCCGGCGGCCCCAATGGTCAAGATTATCGGTAAAAAGAAAACCATGGAGATGGTTCTAACCGGTGACATGATCAGTGCTGCAGAAGCCGAAAAACTTGGATTGGTCAACAAGGTGGTCGCGGATGACGATCTTGACGCTGAAACTCTGAAATTGGCGCAGAAACTTGTTGCCAAAAGCCCGATTGCGTTGCGTATTGGTAAGGAAGGATTACGTCGGTTGCAGGATGTCCCGTACCATCAGGGACTTGAGAGTATGGATGATCTGTTTGCTGCTCTTTGTGCAACCCATGATGCCGAAGAGGGTGTCCAGGCTTTTCTCGAGAAACGTAAGCCCAATTGGAAAGAGTGCTAGCGTTTTTTTTGTTGTGTCGCTCCGGCTAGGGGAAGCAAAAGGGTCCTTTTGTCAGGGTGTTTTGTTCTTTTCCCGCAAAGCATCTGTACTTTTGCTGCCATATAGTGGTAAAAGGATGCCCCAAATTGTCTGATAGGGTCATGCGCTGCTTGTTTAATTGTTTGGAGAGTGGCGGGGATGTGGGGACCGATAATTTTCAGAGTGCAAAGAATAAAAGATTATGCAACTTCTAAAAAGCCATAGAAAACAGACGGCATCAACTGAGAAACCCCCGGAACCGGCTGCTTCGCGGAAAGCCGGGCTGGCAGAGACGTTTGAAGCGGATGATATCAAGAAGCTTTTCTTCAATTATCTGATTGCTATCCTCTGTATTGAAGGTCTCATCCTTTTTCTCAGTTACATTAACCTGCTTGCCACCGACAGCAGTCACTTTCCGTGGAAAGAATACCTGTTTGCTACCTTTATCGCTCCCATCGCGGCGACGTTTATTTTCGGTCTGATTCTGCTGATTTTTAACCGTTTCTTTTTCAACGAACCACCCCCATCAATTGAGCATTCACGCCTGTCGTCACCCGGATTTGGTCTGGGAAAGGGGGAGCGGATTGCACTGTTTTTCCAGATTGTTCATCGCCTGCCGGTACTGCTCAGCATGTTTCTGCTGCTGATTGCGACCGGGATTGCCTATAAGCTTGATGCGATCGTCATCTATATGGCGCAGGTTGGTGCATCGACAGCCCGTTATCTCTATTTTACTTTGATTGGACTTCTTGTCGCTGCGGCAATTGGAATCGTTGTCTGGATGGTTCTCGGTTATCGATTACGTCAGAAATCGATGCAGAGTGGCCACCAGTACCGGATGCAGTTGATGGAACAGTTCGGGATGGTGCTGCTTGAAGATGGCACAATGCTTAACAAGGACGGGGAGGTTGTGTATCAGCAGGAAGGTTCGACCCAGATCCCCTACAGTGAGCAGGCCGAAGATGTTCAACTGATTGAAGAGGTCAATGGCGAGGACGAGAAAGACACATAAGCTCCCGCCACTAACTCAATTCATACAGCTAATGTAAAAACAGCTGATAGGCCGGATCGTCGGTTTCCTCGATGTAGTGATAACCGAGGTTATCGAAGAAGGTTTTCAGCTGTTTTTCGTTTTGTTCGGGAATTTCCAGCCCGATCAGCACCCGCCCGAATTCGCCCCCCTGGCTCCGATAGTGGAACAGCGAAATGTTCCAGTCTTTCCCCATGTCGGCAAGGAACTTTGTCAAAGCTCCGGGACGCTCAGGAAACCAGAAGCGGAACAATCTTTCTCGATTTGCCTCGGCAGAGCGGCCACCAATCATGTAGCGGAGGTGGGTTTTTGCCAGTTCGTTGTCGGTGAGATCAATCGTTTTGTATCCTTCACCGTTTAACCGATCGGCGAATTCTTTTCGTGCTTTGCCGCTGCCGATAGAGACACCGATAAACAGTTGTGCCTGGGTGCGGTCGGCAAGACGGTAGTTGAATTCGGTGATGTCGACCGGGCCAAGAATGGTGTTGCAGAAATAGCGCAATGCCCCCGGTTTTTCAGGAATGGTGACGGCAAGCAGCGATTCGCGCCCTTCACCGGTCTGGGTCCGTTCAGAAACGTAGCGGAGGCGCTCGAAGTTCATGTTGGCGCCGGAATTGATGGTGACCAGTGTTTGACCGCTGATGGCGTTGTTCTGTACGTATTGTTTCAGCCCTGCCATTCCCAGTGCTCCGGCCGGTTCAACAATTGAGCGGGTCGCCTGATAGATTGATTTGATCGCTCCACACAACTCATCGGTCGTCACCCGGATAATTTCATCAACATGCCGGCGGCAGAGCTCGAAGGTGAGTTCACCGACCTTCTGGACTGCGACACCATCGGCAAAAATTCCGACAGAATCGAGAGAGACCCGTTTACCGGCCTGTAATGA
>CAZQFI010000192.1:0-4449 GCA_964592545.1 uncultured Geobacteraceae bacterium | reverse complement strand
TTTTTTGGTGAAATCATTATAACACTAACGGGTTCCAAGCCTACTATTTATTGATCAAACTGTGAGACAGCAGTGTGCAGGAATAAACTTTCCTGGAGTACTCTTTGATAATTTTGATCCACGGTTGATTCTGGAGTTATGACGGATCCGTAACAATGCTTTCCACCTGACTTGAAGCAGTTAAGCACCTTCTTCTTACCCCAGCTTCCGATCCTGCCCCCGATACTGAATCGCCTCAGCCAGGTGAACGGTTTCGATCTGTTCCACCCCGGCTAAATCAGCAATTGTTCGTGCCAGTTTGAGAATCCGTGTAAAACTGCGGGCTGACAGCCCAAGTTTGTCGGTGACCTGTTCCAGTAATTGATCTCCCTTTTCATCCAGCTTGCAGAATTTCCGGATATGGCGTGCCTGCATCTGGCTGTTGGCGTGGAGGCCGGAGGAGGCTAAACGCTGCTGCTGAATTTTTCTTGCCCGGTTGACCCGTTGGCGAATTGTTGAGCTGCTTTCTGCCGGTTTGATATCGGTCAGGTCCTTGTGGGGCACGCGGGGGACTTCGACATGGAGGTCGATCCGGTCAAGAAGCGGGCCGGAGAGTTTATTGCGGTAACGGTGAAGCATTGGCGGGGTGCAGGTACAGTCGTGCTGGGGATCCCCGAGAAAACCGCAGGGGCAGGGATTCATTGCAGCAACCAGCATGAAATTTGCCGGATAAGTCAAACTTAAAGCGGCGCGGCTGATGCTGACCTGTCCGTCTTCGAGGGGTTGGCGGAGCATTTCGAGGACATTTTTCTTGAACTCGGGGAATTCATCAAGGAACAGGATTCCGCGGTGAGCCAGTGAGACTTCGCCCGGGCGGGGATAGCTGCCACCACCAATCAGTCCGGCATCGGAGATTGTGTGGTGGGGGGAACGGAATGGCCGTTGGCGAACCAGTGCGTTTTTGCGTGACAGCAAGCCGGCGACCGAGTGGATCTTGGTCGTTTCGAGGGCCTCTTCAAACGAGAAATCGGGGAGGATGGTCGGCAGTCGCCGCGCCAGCATGGTTTTTCCGCTGCCGGGAGGGCCGCTCATCAGGATGTTGTGAGATCCCGCTGCTGCAACCTCCAGTGCCCGCTTGACGTGTTCCTGCCCGCGAACCTCGGCAAAATCTTCCCCGTCACCGGCATGTTGCTGATCTGCCGTCGCTTCAATTGTCCGGTAGGGGGTGAAATCCCGCTCACGATTGATCAGGGCAACCGCTTCCCCGAGATCACGTACCGCGTAAACATCCGGTCCGGCAACAACCGCCCCTTCTTCGGCGTTATCGACAGGGAGAATGAGGGCATAATCTCCCCAGTTGCGGGCTGCGACGGCAATTGGCAAGACGCCACGAACCGGTTTGATCTGTCCATCAAGAGACAGTTCTCCCAAGAGAATGTATTTCTTCAAATTGTCGGGGTTGACGATACCGGTGGCAGCAAGAAGTCCGATTGCAATTGGCAGGTCGAAGGCAGCACCTTCTTTGCGGATATCGGCAGGGGCAAGGTTGATGGTGATGCGGCGGGCGGGAAAATCGTACCCTGAGTTTTTAATTGCCGACTTGACGCGGTCTTTGCTCTCTTTAACGGCTCCCTCGGGGAGACCGACGGTTGAAAATTGCGGGAGCCCCTGAGCAATATCGACTTCAACTTCAACCGGGTAGGCATCAATTCCGATTAATGCTCCTGAAATGACTTTAGCCAGCATCGATCCCCTCCATATTTTTACGGCCCTCCCTCTTCTCAGCAAAGAAAAGGGAGGGCTTGTCAGTTATTTTGCCTTGTGATCGAGTTCGTCGATATATTTTTCGGCCATGATCGCAGCAACGGCGCCATCACCGACGGCGGTGGAAACCTGTCGCAGCACGGTGGTGCGGTTGTCCCCGGCGGCAAAGATCCCCGGGACCGATGTTTTGGTATCTTCACCTGCTTTGATGTAACCGTCCTTCGTCAAATCAACCAGCCCTTCAACAAATTGGGTCGTCGGGGTGACACCGACGGCAACAAACATCCCGTGAATTTCAATTTTGCGGGTTTCACCAGTCTTGGTGTCTTTCAGGATGGCTCCGGTCAGGCCGCTGTCGTCCGATTCAAAACCATCGACAACCGAGTTCCAGGCGATCTCGATTTTATCATTTGCCAGTGCCCGTTCCTGAAGAATCTTGGTGGCGCGCAGCTCATCGCGGCGGTGAACCAGAATAACCTTGCTGGCAAACCGGGTGAGGAACATCGCCTCCTCAACGGCAGTGTCTCCGCCACCGATGACCGCGATTGGAACATCCCGGAAGAATGCGCCATCGCAGGTCGCGCAGTACGAAACTCCTTTGCCGACCAGTTCCGCTTCTCCCTCGATTCCCAGCTTCCTGGGGATGGCACCGGTGGCGATAATAATAACTTTGGTGGTGATCTCCCTGCCATCGACAATCAGGGTTTTGGTGTCACCGTTGTCGATGATTTTTTCAACACCACCGTAACTGGTTTCAAGCCCGAATTCGACGCAGTGCTCCTGGATTTTCATCATCAGTTCGGGGCCACCAATGCCACCGGGAAAACCGGGGTAGTTCTCAACCAGTGTTGTGGTCATCATCTGACCGCCCATAATCATTTTTTCGAGTAACAGCGATTTTAATTTGGCTCTGGAGGCGTAAAGCCCCGCGGTCATTCCGGCAGGACCGCCACCAATGATAACGACATCGTAATCTGTTTCAGCCATCTTTTGAGCTCCTTGTTTTTTTCATTGACATCCAAAGGGTCGCATTCTCGCACAACGCCGGATGTAAGTGCAACCCTCGAGGAGGAAGGAGCTTTGGGGTCGATTAAAGTGGGGCATCGCGGAGGGTCATCCAGCCGACATCCTGTTGGAATTGCCGAATCAGATCAGCAAAAGGGTGAAATATATGCAAAGAGGTGAATAATCGGCTGTTATCCCGCGGTATAGCCCTTGACAAAGGGTACGGGCGTTGATAATCTCACCAGTTAGCACTCACCTTCAAAGAGTGCTAACATGGGTTTAAAAGGGTTAGCGGAGAAATGACGTATTGGAGAATGATCTATGGCTGAGATATTGAATGAACGCAGCCAAAATATTCTTGACGCGATTGTCAAAGACTACATTGCTTCTGCTGAGCCGGTGGGGAGTCGTGCGATCAGCCGCAAGTATAATTTCAATCTCTCTCCGGCGTCGGTCCGTAACGTTATGGCCGATCTTGAAGAGATGGGGCTACTGTGCTCACCGCATACCTCGGCAGGACGGATTCCAACGAAAAAGGGATTTAAATATTACATCGATACCCTGCTCGAAGTTCGTGATCTCAACCCGAAAGAGAAGGAAACACTGTGTAACAGCTACCGTTTTCAAAATATGAAAATGGAAGATATTATGCAGGAGGTGGGGAGAATCCTGTCGGGATTGTCTCAATATACCGGGCTGGTCATGGCCCCCAGGTTTATTTCGACGGTGTTTCGCCAGATCGAATTTATCCGGTTGTCACAGGGTCGGGTGTTGATGATCTATGTCTCTGAGACGGGTCTGGTTCAGAATAAGGTGATCGAGGCTGACCCATCCCTGACGGCGCGTGATCTGGAAGAGATCGGAAATTACCTCACCGATGAGTTGACGGGGCTGTCGATACAGGACGTACGTGCCAAGCTGAAGCGAGAGTTGCAGAAAGAGCGCGTTCAGTATGACCGTCTGAAGAAACAGGCATTAAGTCTTTCGTGTACCGCTCTTCAGGATGAAGTTGAAGATCAGCTCTATGTCTCGGGGGCATCGCTGATGCTGGGACAGCCGGAGTTTTCCTCTCCGGAGCAGATGCAGCGGCTGATCGAAACCTTTGAAAGTAAGACGCAGCTGCTTGAACTGCTGGATCGCAGCCAGGCGGCACAGGGAGTGCAGATATTTATCGGCAGTGAGAGCAGTCATATTGATCTTGACGGGTGCAGTTTAATTACGTCGAATTTTTCCAATCAGAAGGGGGCGATAGGGACCCTCGGCGTGATTGGACCGGTGCGGATGAATTATTCACAGGTTGTTCCGATTGTCGATTTTACGGCCCAGCTGGTCAGCCGGGTTCTTGATCGGGAACTTGAGTAAAATAACAGAAATAAGGAGCATGAACGGTGGTAAAGAAAACTGAGCAGCAGGAACCGGAAAATGAGCAGGAGATCTCTGCCGATGTTGAACTGGAGGGAGGGGCTCCTGACGCTGAGAATAACATTGGGGCGTTACAGGAAGAGTTGAATCAGGCATTGAGCGATGCCAAGACCCATCAGGAACAGTACCTGAGAACTCTTGCTGATATGGAAAATCTCCGCAAGCGGACGCAGCGGGAGAAAGAGGATCTGGCGAAGTTTGCCAATGAAAATATCCTGCGCGAGATTCTGCCGGTTATCGATAACCTCGAACGAGCGGTTGAGCACGCGGAGCAATCTG
>CAZQFI010000191.1:0-4003 GCA_964592545.1 uncultured Geobacteraceae bacterium | reverse complement strand
CTGCTGAATACCCACAACCACCACGATCATATTGCCGGCAACCGGACAATTCTGGAACAACCGGGCGTAAAACTGGTGGGCCATCCTCTCGACTTCCCGGATGCCGATATCGCCGCCCGGGAGGGAACGACACTTGAACTGGGCAATGGCGTCATAAAAGTGATCCACACTCCCGGCCACACCCCCGGATCGGTGACATTCACAACAGCAGAGGTCATTATGACCGGCGACACCCTGTTTGTCGGTCGTTGTGGTCGGGCCGATTTTCCCGGCAGTGATCCTGCCGCCCTATATGCCAGTCTGCAAAGACTTAAGAACCTGCCACCCGAGACACAGGTCTTTCCCGGGCACGATTATGGCCCGAAAAAAACATCAACAATCGGCTGGGAACGGGAAAATAATGACTACCTGAAATGTCCGGATCTGGACAGCTTTATTGAACTGAGGATGGGATAAACAATACTCGCAGACACAACTGCGCTATTTACAGCGCAACAACCCGGGTTCCTGCCAACCGGTCATTCCAACCACGCCGGTCGGGGCTCATCAGTACCAGCAGATAACCCAGCCCCGCCGGTAACACCTGCAACAGGCCACCGACGCTGCGCAAAAATGCCTGTGAAAATGCCAGTGGTTCCCCTTCGACGGTCTCAACCCGCAAGCCGGCCACCATTTTGCCCGGGGTTTGACCGGCGAGAAAATGGAACAGGGTGAAGTAACCAAAAGTCAGAAAGAATATCACCAGAAAATAAGGGATAGACAGGTCAACCAGCGTCTCGACAGATGGGAGAAAGTGGCTTTCCTGGGACGACATTGCCATTTCGGCAACGATGATGAAACTGACTGCGACAACAGCAATAATGGCAAAATCGCAAAGAAACGCACCGATACTGCCGGCAAGAGGTGGAGCAACAGCCGCTTCTCCCTCAGTCGGGACAATGGGAGGCTCTTCAACAACGTCTTCTTCCGGCGCAGCAACCGACACGGCAGCAGCGGTCACCGGTTCCGAAACAGCAGGCTCCACAACCTCGGAAGCCACACATACCGGCGGCGGTGAGAACTCAACTGCAGCAGGCTCTTCAATAAAAGTGTTGCATTCCGTTATCTCCTCGGGTTCAGGGGACATTGAGACAGAGACCTCATCGGCCTCAACAGTCTCCGTCACAGACGCTGAGGAAACCTCATCCTGAACATTCAGAGAATCAACCGGAGCCCCCACAAAGTGTGAGGACTCCGGTAAGTCAAAAGGGCGTTTGGGGCCCTCCTCGGTCCCTGAAGCATCCGCGTCTTCCGATTCCGGCTCGTCATCATCAAAAGTAAAATCGTCGGCCGTCTCGGAATCGTCCTTATCGGCCACAGGGTCGAAACCGAAGTCGTCCTCCAGATCCTCTTCATCCGCTGATGAATCGAAAGCGGGCTCGCTCTCCGCAGCAGCAGCTTCTCTAGGCCCTTCAATTGTTTCTTCTATATCTTCATCTTCGGGCGCTTCTTCAAACAGTTCGTCGAAGGAGAGATCATCATCTTCGGCACTGTCCCCCATGAAGTCAAAACCGAAGTCATCACTGTCCCCTTCTGCCGCTGCCGGTTCAGCGACCGCTTCAGCTGTCGCCGGCTCAACCGTCCCTGTCGCTGCTTCTACCGCGGCATCCGCAACGACACTGTCAAACTCAACCGCATCTGCTCCGTCACTTGCCTGCATCTGTCCGGGAAAGAGGACGCTCCTGATTCCAAAGCTCTGCTTGAATTCAACCAGGTCAGTACCACATTTCTTGCAGCTGTCAAGATGGTCAAAACTGTTGTAACCACACTTGGGACACCTCATGACTTTTCCTTTCTTTGTTACATAGTCTGTTCAACCATGCTGGCCCGAAGCCAAATCCCCATAAAGATATTGTAAAATTGTCATTATCGCAAGTCCTGCTGTTTCCGTGCGCAAAATTCGCGGCCCGAAACTTACCGGCTGAAACCCTGCCGCGACCGCCTGAGCAGCTTCAGCGGAGCTGATTCCCCCTTCGGGACCGACAATCACCGCAACCTGCTGCGGAGCCGTCTGCGGTAAAACCTGATTCAACGGCTGCACACTCTCTTCCCACAGGAGAAGCTTCAAATCGGCATCGACGGCAGTGAGAGCCTCGTTGAATGAAGTATCCGCTGTCAGTCGGGGCAGGTAAGCGTTCCGACTCTGGCGTGCCGCTTCCTGAACAATCTTCTGCCAGCGCTCCAGCCGCTTCTGTTTCCGGTTTGACTTCAGCTGTCCGACACTTCGCTCCATTGCCGTCAGGTAGAAACTGTTGACCCCCAGTTCTGTCCCTTTTTGCAGGATCAGTTCAAGCTTATCACCTTTCGGCAGACCTTGAATCAACGTCAGAAGACATCGCGGAGCCGGACGTGACACAACATCGATCAGACCGAGCGTAAAATCTTCATTCAAAACCGCCGTCGCAACCTGACCGTGACCATTGAACAGCTCAACCTTCTCTCCGGGAACCATTCGCAGCACAACACACAGGTGCTTTCTCAACTCATCCGACAGGGACAGATCGTCACCACTGCGAAATTCGGGACAAGAAAAATAAAAGCAGCGCATCACTCACCGACCATCATTTGCCACGAAACACCAAACAAACCCACTCGTCCTGATAGCGACTGTCGAGCAACACCAACGGGAGCTCAGCAAAGCTATCGCAGACCAGCTGTTCCTTTTCGCGTAAAATTCCCGACAGAACCAGAGATCCACCATCCTTCAGATGATCCATAAACAGCTGCTTCAGACGGATATTTTCCTCCGCCATAATATTGGCAACAATCAGCTCAAAGCGACCGGGAAGAGCGTCAAGAGACCTGCTGCTGACCTCAATCTGTTCGGTAAAACCGTTTTTTTCAACATTGTCTGCCGCAACCCGACAGGCGACATCATCGATATCAATCGCGACAATCTTCCCACAACCAAGTGCTGCCGCCCCCAATGCCAGAATTCCCGATCCGGTGCCAACATCAAGCATGCTGCGTGGCGGGGTATCTCCTGCCAGCAATTCACTGACTATTTCCAGACACAGTTGCGTTGTCCCGTGTGTCCCGGTTCCGAAAGCCATTCCCGGGTCAATCTCGATAATCTTCTCCCCTTTTTGAGGAGAGCACATCTCCCAACTGGGGCAGATAATCAGCTTGTCACCGATCGACAGGGGAGAAAAATTCTGTTTCCAGCCGTTGGCCCAGTCTTCATTTCTCACCGTATCCCCCAGCACCACTCCGATATCCAGATCTCTGAGAATCGGAGTTGTCGTGATCGACTCTTTCAACGCTGAAAGAAGCAGCTGGGGGTCGGACCCGGCATCAAAGTAGGCTTTTACGGTATAAAAACTGTCCGGCGTCAAATCATCATCAGGAACGGTAAAAGTATCGAGTTTTTTCTCATCGACAACCGTTCCGGAACATCCCTGTTCCGCGAGAAGCTCCCCTAAAAGATCGACAAACTCCCCCCCGATCGTAACTTCGATGACAATCCACTCATTTTTCATAATTACTAATTAACAGAATCTATCACTTATGACAACAAAGAATCTGAATAATTCGCGTTCTACAGGGATAAAAAGGAGCGACCCAGGAACCAGAGATCCCCCCGAGAGCAGCAAACCTCCCCTTCCTCCCAGAAAAAAATAATTAAAGAAAAATTATTATTACCCTTGCACAGTTGTTCTGTCTCTGATAAAGTTGCTTAAATTTTCATGAGTGGTAGCTATAAAAGCAGTGAAGAGCTGTCACGTTAAAGAGAATAGACATATCTGGATGGGTGCAGCCTCGATTCCTTCCAGATAGACAGATTTTATATATTCCACAGGCGATTGAGGGCGGAGTCCTGCCCCGATGGCGGATGAACAAAAGGAGAGACAAGAATGCGCATCTTGGTAGTCGAAGACGAAAAAAAAGTTGCCAGTTTTATCAAACGCGGATTGGAAGAGGAAGAGTTTGCCGTTGATGTTGCCTACGATGGTGAAGATGGCGT
>CAZQFI010000190.1:0-3505 GCA_964592545.1 uncultured Geobacteraceae bacterium | reverse complement strand
TCTTCGGTCATAAAGGCCATGTGGACTTTGCCTGAGGCGGTGCAGTAAGCGGGGAGACGTGAGCCTACCCGGGAGACGACCCGAACTGTCAGGTTTGTTTCGACGACATCCAGGTAGACGATATGGTCTTCCTTGTAGATTGCAACATAGGCGGTTTCGTTACTCTCTTCGACAATCTGCTCAAGAATCGGTTTTGCCTGGCGCAACAGACCCATCTGCTTGATGAAGGTCTGACCAAGTTCCAGTGCCTTGAGGCCCAGTCGGTAATTTTCCGTCGCTTTGTTCTGCTCAATATAACCGCGTGATTCCAGCGTTGCGAGTAATCTGAAAACGTTATTTTTGTGCAGTTTCAGGCGTTTGCTTAGCTCGGTAACTCCGAGCTCATCGATGTCACCATGAAACTGCTCGAGTAGGTCAAGGGCATGCGAAACTGCCTGAATGATATATTCCGATTTGTCTTTTTTTACCATGGTTTCTATACCCTTCTTGTTCTTTTTTTATATATAGGGGGCCAATCTTAGCGTCGGGTGGGAGTTTCTGTCAAGCAGTATCGGGCAAGATAAACAGAGTAACCACCTGTTGAAAATAATTATAGAATGGCGTTTTATAATTGTCAAACGCGATCCGAAAGATATTTGTTTTTTCGGGATTTTTTTGTGGATTCTATGGAGTCGTGTTGGACGGTTTTATGACTTCTCTAAGGACACTTGTCGCATAGCTCCCGCGCGGAAGTGCAAATTGAAGCATTAATGTCCCTTTTCCCGGTTCAGAAATGATCGGTTCGGCGAGAGGAACTCGAAGTGGGCGGCGTTCGCCTGACATTGAGAGGCCGTGTCGCAGGTTCCAGCTTTCAAGGGTCAGGTTGTAGCTTTTCAGGCAGTCAAGCTCTTTTTCTCCAGGTTTTTCGGTCGCAAGCAAGACCTTATGGCCGAACAGCGGTGCTGATGGGCTGATCTCAAAATTATCGGCTCTGTGTTGTTCCCGAATTGCATTTTCAATCCGAAAGCATGCTCCGTTACTGTGCTTGACGGCAATATCCCCATCGATCAACCTGTCAAGCTGGGGGAGACGTTGTCGGAGCAGCTGATCAAATAGTTGAGCCTGAGCAGCTGAAAGAAACAGCCGCAGCAATTTTCGCGGCAGGGAGAGTACCGCTGTCCGATGCGATTTTCCACTGAGAAGGTCGTTAAGAAGGCAGTTTTCGTCACGCATCCGGTTGGGAAGGGCAGCGTAAGACGATTTGATATCACCCTGCCGATAAAATTCGGCGCCCTTTTTCCAGTCGGGGTGGCGGATCAGATTCGGGTCCCCGATAAATTCCCGGCAGAATTCAGCAAACATGTTTTGTAGGAGATAGAGTCCCAGCTGAGCTGAATTTCCCAGAATTCCGTAACGCTGCTCACCAAATAAGTTCGGAACGCCAACTGTTTGCAGCTGTTTAAGGATTGCTTCCGCCCTGGGCTGTGCTTCCCTGTTGACATCCCTTAAAATTATCGTGAAGCGGTTCCCCGCAAGGTGGCCGAGGCGCAACTTGTTTCCGTGTTGCTGATAATTGAGTATTTTAGCATTATTGATGTTCAGCTTTTTTATCTGATCAATTTTATTGAAGGGAATTGACACCATCTGTCGTGTCAGTGCCTGCGCATCTTTCAGTCCGGCATAGCCGAGATTTCGTTCATTGACCTTAAGTTGACGGGACAGTTGATGTAGAAGATCCCGGGTTGTTATCCCTTTTTTCTCAATCCACAGATAGAGATGTTCACCGCTCCCGGAGCAGGGGTACAGGGGGATCTCCTCGACCTGAAAATCGTTCGGATGCTGTTTGTAGCGCCCCCCTGTTCCGGGAAGATCTTCTGTCAGAAAGTTCACGTGTCTTCCCCGGTTTTAGGCCAGCGAAGCCGGAACCCTTTACTCAATACGGGTGGTTCGATATGGATCCCCGCTTTTTTGCGATAGCGACAGAGGTAGATGGGTTGACCAAGGTCGAGGAACCGCTGCATGTACTTGGAAACCGGGTAGTCCCCCAGATAATGGGAGTACGGTGCCGCTTGAAGGTTTTCGAGGCGCTGTTCCCGTCTCAACAGGTTCGCTGCAGATTCGCCGTAATCGATAAAGTCGGTACAAAAATTCAGTTCGCCATGGTCCTGCAGACAGTAGAGTGCAAGATTCAGAAAATCGTGATTGAGAAGTCGCCTTTTCCGCTGCCTTTTTTTGGGCCAGGGATCGGGACAGTTGATATAAATTGCCTGGAGACTCTCTTTCCCAAGGTACTCATACATGAGATAACGCGCTTCAATCCGCATCATCAGGATATTTGTCAGGCCGGAATCTTCGATTCGGCGACAGGTTTGGCGGCATCCCTGATTGAAAATATCGATGGCAATGAAGTTTCGTTCCGGATAGCGAGCAGCGATCTGGACGATAAAATCGCCAATGCCGCAACCAATTTCCAGGGCTAACGGATTTTTGTTGCCAAACAGCGCATGAAAATTTCCAGCTTTTTTCAACTGGGCTTCGGGAACGAATACGGGCGAAGTGATGAGGGTCATTCGTTGAGACATAGATCATTTCATTCTTTTCAGGGGGTTAGTCAAGATTGTAGATATAGCGACTGATGCGCTGCAAGTCTTCTTTGGGGACCGAAATGTAATTTGGCATAAAGCTGTCAGGGTCAGGGCGGGACTGTGGATCTGTTGTCAACTGTTTCATAATATCCGACGTGGTCAGCCTGCCCCCCTCCCAGGTGAGATCTATTGCCCGTGATCCGCCCATGCCACTCATGGAGTGGCAGCCGAGACACCCCAAGACCTGAATCAGTTCCAAAGGAGAATTGGTCCCAGCGGGTTTTTCACTCAGGGCGACGGCTGCTGAAAGGGGAATACACAGCAGTGCCAGTAAACAGATTTTGAATGGTTTTTTCATGTTGTGGCGCTTTCTGCGAAATTCTATTGTGCAGCGTGATTTTACCCATAGTTATTGCCTTTTGCAATCGAATCTCTTTTGAACAGCAGGTCGTTATAATATCGGTTGCAATCACGCAGGCTGAGGATTAATCTGAGCTGAATTAATAACGGATAAACAGGGTTACTCATTTATGCAGATTCCAATTTCCCAGCGAGCAGGGCTTGTTGAACCTTTTCTGGCCATGGAGTTGATGGAGCGTGCCAAGGTTCTGGAAGCTGAAGGACGCGATGTTATCTATCTCTGTCTGGGGGAGCCCGATTTCAAAACTCCGGCGCCGATACTGGCAGCAACCGGGCAGGCACTGGCAGACGGCGCGACGTCATACACACACTCGCTGGGCTTGCTGGAGTTGAGAGAGGAAATCTGTCGTTATTATCTCAACCGTTATGGTGTTGAGATTATTCCCGATCAGGTTGTTGTCTCTTCGGGAACCAGTCCCTTGATGCTCCTGCTTTTTTCTCTCCTGCTGAACGAGGGTGATGAATTGATTTTGACCGATCCGGGCTATGCATGTTATCCCGGTTTTGTCAGATTCTCCGGC
>CAZQFI010000189.1:0-16279 GCA_964592545.1 uncultured Geobacteraceae bacterium | reverse complement strand
GCAAAATCGGCCAGCCGCTCGGTGATCCCCGAGCGATTCATGATTTCCCCGGCAAGGATAAAAAACGGCATCGCCATGAAAGTAAAAAGGTCGAGCCCTTCAAAATATCGCTTGGGTGCCATCATCAGAAAATTGTCGCCGCCAATCTGTACCAATCCGGCAACCCCAGCAACACCAAGAGTGACCCCGATAGGAAGACCAATCAGAATGAAAAAGAAGAAAATCAAGAGAACGGTAATCATATCGGCCCCCTATTGTGTCATCGGTGCGGCGATTGTTTTCTGTCCCCGAACCATCGCGGCAAAGATCTGAAAGGCCGTCAGGGCAGAAGAAATCGGGACTGCCGCAAACGGAACCACCATCGTCATCCCGAAAATCGTTGCATACTGACCGAGACCCGACTTGGCCATCCCGATTCCATACCAGGTCAGAAAGACAAAGAAAGCGATACTGACCAGATCAAGGGCGATGGCCAAAGCCCGCGCTCCCCGTCTGGGGAGAAATCGACCAACAACATCGAGACCGATGTGCTCCCGGTAAAAGGCACCGCAGGAAACAGCCAGCAAGGCCGCCCAGATCATCACATAGCGGGAGAGCTCTTCCGTCCAGGTAAACCCCAGATGGAGAAAATAACGTTCAATCACTTCAAACCAGATAATCACCACCATGAATCCCACCAGCAGGGCACAGATGCGCTCAACCAGCCAGTTTAATTTTCTGGCAAACCGGTAAAGGCTTGAGTGGTCGGTTCCTTCCATTTAAAAACTCCTCGGTAAGAACTTCGCTTACAAAACGAACTTAGTTTACGATGTGGGTTCCGCAACCCTTCTGCACAGCCTGCAGCAAATTTTCGGCAGAGGTAATAATGACCCGCTGCCCACCACCATTGAGAAAATTTATTGCCGCCTGAACCTTCGGTCCCATACTTCCGGTCGCAAACTGCCCCTGCTCCAGGTACGTTTCTGCCTCAGCAACTGTCATCGTCCCAATTGCCCGCTGGGTCGATCGATTAAAATCGAGATAGACGTTGTCAACTGCCGTCAGGATAATCAGCATATCAGCGGTCAGTTCGTTGGCCAGCAACGCAGATGAGAGGTCCTTGTCGATCACGGCATTGACTCCCGACAAAGCCCCCTGTTCATCGGTAACAACCGGTATGCCACCGCCGCCGGAAGCAATCACACAGATCCCGGCATCCAGCAGATGGTGAATCGTCTCTGCTTCGATGACCCGCTGAGGTTTTGGTGACGGGACAACCCGACGATACCCTTTGCCGTCCTGTGCAACAATAGTCCAGTCCGGATGCTTCTGCAGCAGCTCGGCAACGGCCTCTTCCGGGTAAAAAATCCCGATCGGTTTGGTGGGATGAGAGAATGAAGGATCTGCCGCATCCACCTCAACCATCGTTACCAGTGTTGCCGCACTTTTCTGAATTCCCTTGTGATGAAATGCATTATATAGCGACTCCTGGAGCTGATAGCCAATCGCTCCCTGAGTATCGGCGACACAATTTTTCAACGGAACAAAATGGAGCTCCCCGGCTTCAAAAGCGAGTTCTGACCGGCGCAAGATAAAACCGACCTGAGGTCCGTTACCATGAGTCAGGACAACTTCGTAACCGAGATCGATAAAATCGGCGATGAAATTTGCCGTCTCCTGAGCCGTGCGCAGCTGATCCTTAATTTCAAGATGATCGTCATCCTTGATCAGAGCATTCCCGCCAATAGCAACAACGACCCGATTGATGTCTAATGGCATAGCGACGCCTTCAGGGTGATCAGCAGATCAATCCACATATTTTTCAACATACAATGCCGGAATTGCGGCATACATTGCAGCAGCCTTGACCAGCTCATTCTTCCAGGTCACCTCATTGGGAGCGTGAGCCTGATCTTCGTGACCGGGACCAAAACCGATACAGGGAATATTGTAGCGCCCCATAATCGAGACACCGTTGGTAGAAAAAGTCCATTTATCGACCACCGGTTTTTCCTTGAACAGGGATGTATACGCCTCGACCAGAGTCTGACAGGCGGCATGATCCTCAGGAAGAACCCAGCAGGGGAAATAACATTCGGTCGGATAAACCAGCTCGGTATAGGAGGGGCGGTCGTAATGGTACATGCTCACCTTGCCACCGGCTTTCTGTACTGCGGGAAGCTGGCGAATCTCTTCCAATGCCCCTTCCCAGGTTTCACCGTCGGTCAAACGGCGATCAATTGAGATAGAACAACCATCAGCAACAGCGCAGCGGGACGGTGAGGTTGAAAAAATTTCGGAAACGGTCAACGACCCTTTGCCCAGGAACGGATCATCCTTGAGTCGCAGATGTAATCCCTGCAGTTCCTGAAGGATTGGTGCCATCTTGAAGATAGCGTTGTCTCCCCGCTCCGGGGCCGAACCGTGAGAGCTGACACCGGCAACATCGACCCTGATTTCCATCCGGCCCCGCTGCCCCCGATAAACACCAAGGGAGGTCGGCTCGGTCGAAACGACAAACTCAGGCCTGATATTGCTTTCACCAATAATGTACTGCCAGCAGAGACCGTCGCAATCCTCTTCCTGGACCGTTCCCGTCACCAGCAGTGTGTAATTGCCGTCAAGATCAAGGTCTTTGATGATTTTAGCGGCATAGACCATTGATGCCATACCACCTTCCTGATCACTGGCACCCCGCCCGAAAATGACGTCATCATCTTCGTAACCGGTGTAGGGATCGTGATCCCAGTTGTCCCGGTTTCCGATACCAACGGTATCGATATGGGCGTCCATTGCAATCAAATGCTCACCCTGACCGAGATAACCGAGAATATTTCCCATTGGATCAATTTCAATCCGGTCAAAACCAACCGCCTCCATCTCCTGCCTGATCCGCTGAATGACCTTTTTCTCATCGCAGCTCTCACTGGGAATAGCGATCATATCCCGAAGAAAAGCTGAAATTTGTGGCCGGTAAAATTCGGCCCGTGCGACGACTTTTTCAAAATCAATTGCCATGAGATAGCTCCGTTAACTCTGTGGATGGAGGGACTGTTTTACCAGACGATCAATACTCGATTTATTTTCAATACGTTTCAGCCGATCCAGACTGCTCTTCCAGTTTGAGCGAATCATCGACTGGACCTGAACCAAACTCCCGGACGTCAATGCATCAAGGATCAGCCGGTGCTCGGCAACCGAATCTTTGGCACAGGCGGAACCGGCAAAGTAGGTCACCTCAACCCGGCGATAGCGGATCTTGAGGTCGTGCAGAATGTTGATGAGAAATGGATTGTTGGAGCGATCGATATAAACATCATGAAATTGTGCATCGGCCCGAGACGCTGCGACCGGATCGTCGGCATCCAGCGCACGGTCCAACGCCTGATTGATCGCTTCCATTTTATTAAAATCAGCCGTCGACAGAGCGTCAATGGCCTGAGCAACAGCCAGTTCTTCCAGCGTCCATAAAATCGGGTAGATCATCTCCGGCTCTTCAAGAGAAATCTCCGCCACCCGTGTCCAGCGATTTGCCGAAGATTCAACCAGATCCTTGTCCTCCAGGCGCCGCAGAGCTTCGCGGACCGGGGTACGACTGACACCCATTTTTTCTGCCAGATCCTTGTCAAGAATCTTTTCCCCGGGGCGCAGCTCACCCTCCATAATCCATCCGAGCAAGGTATGATAAACTTCTTCCCGCATGCTGAAGCGGTTGATAGGTTGTAAATTTGAGGGGATAGGCATGATCGAATAGACCTTTAACCGGTGAAAAGGGAAAAGCAGCAGACGGATTGAACTGGCAAGGTGGACGTTTAATGAAGCACCATATTGGATGTAATATATCAGTGGAGAGGCGATGTCAAGAATTAGAGAGATATCGGTCAATCCATTCTTGAAATTTTGACAGGACGTTTAAAGAAAAAGGGTGTTCCTGTGTGTTGCGGCTGTGACACACCGGAACACCCCTAAAGAGGATTTTAAACAATGATCAGCCGGGCAGGAACCCTAGTTTACCACACCGAATTCACGAACCGAGTATTCAATTCGCTGCTCAACAGACCGTTTTTCATCCTGCAGTGCTTCAATTTTTTTCAGCCGCGGGAGGAGCCCACAGTTATTTGCGATCTGAATAGCAAGTCCGGGTCGGGCATTCAACTCCAGAATCATCGGCCCGATTTTTTTATCGAGGACAATATCAACACCGAGATAACCCAGATTGGTAATATCGTAGCAACTGGCCGATAACGGCAGCAAATCATCCCAATGGGGAACGGCCAGTTCCTTGAAGCTGTGCTTCGTATCGGGGTGGGCATCTATTGGTTTATCAAACTGAACGGCATTCAAAGCAGTCCCGCTACCGATATCCAGACCAACCCCGACGGCTCCCTGATGCAGATTTGCTTTTCCATCCGAGGCCCGGGTCGAACAGCGCAGCATCCCCATAACAGGGAAACCCTTGAAAACAATCATCCGAATATCGGGAACCCCTTCAAAACTGTAGCGGTCAAAAACGGGATCAAATTCGACCAGCGCCTCAACCATGGCGATGTCGGGCTTTCCGCCGAGGGAATAGAGACCACTCAACGTATTGGAAATGTGGCGGACAACATCCTGAAAGCTGGCAGGTTGCCCACTGGGTCGAAAAAAGGTATCGCCTTCCCGTCCGGTGATGACCAGAATCCCCTTGCCGCCACTCCCTTTGGAGGGTTTGATGACAAAGCCACTCAAATCCCCGATAATTTTTTTCAGATATTTTTCGTTATTCTGAAACTGATACTCAATTGTCCCCAGAAGTTTGGGGACAGTGATCCCCGCTTCTTCGGCAATGATTTTGGTCTTCAGCTTATCATCAACCAGAGGATAGAGTTTCCTTGAGTTATATTTACCGATATAACCGATATTCCGCCGGTTCATACCGATAATCCCCTTGGCAGATAACTTTTTAGCAACCTCAAACATCAGTCTTCCTCTGCAAAAGACTTGAAACGTCTCAGCTCAAACAAGCGATAGCCGGTATATTTACCAAGAGCAATAATCAGTGCCAGAACAACAAAATAGAGCTCCGGGAAATTGAACGTAATATGCTGGATCAGAGAATTGGTCATTGCAAGATAGGCAATAACAGCAACAATCAAACTTCCGGACCCCTGTATCAAAACTTCTTTTGGCCCTTCCTCTTCCCACAGAATCGACATTCTCTCGATGGTCCACGACAGAATAATCATCGGGAAAAACGTAATACTGAGAACATTGTAGAGCCCCAGTTTGTACGACAGAATCGAGATCGTCGACATAATTCCGATGACGACAATGATGACCGCCGATATTCGCGCCACCAATAGTAGGTTCAGACGGGACAAATACGATCGGATCACCAGCCCGATCGCCACCACAACAATAAACATGACCAGTCCGGTGAGTAACTTTGTCTGGGTGAACGCAACAGCAATCAGGATCGGCATGAATGTGCCGGACGTTTTTAGCCCGACAAGGATTCTTAGAAAGACGACGACCAGGGCACCGATCGGAATCAGCAACAGTGATTTAAAAGCATTCTGCTGTGAACTCGGCAGAATATACAACGAGAAGTTGAGGAGGGCCGCATCCTGGTTGAGGACTGCAAGCTGTTTCGCCGGGACATAGTTCTCCACAACCGAGAACCTGACTTTTGAATCGTGACCACCCCTGACATCCAGCAGGTAGCTGCCGCCCCGCTGCCAGATAACAAAGTTATCAGGCATATCGATCCTGCCACGGCTGACATCGAAAAGAACCCATTTTTCGCCGTCGTAAACCTCAAGCAGTGGCGTAAGGGCCTGCTTTCTCTGCCCGTCTTTCAAATACAACCCCCGGATGACCCGGTAGTGGATTTTCTCCAGAGAAAGAATCCGGGTCGTCATCAGAAGCTTGGTTTCGTTGCTGGGCTTTTCGCCAAGCAGCATTTCAACATTCTGCAGCGGATCATCGCTGTTAAACAATGTTATCAGGCCGCTGGTAAACGTCACATCGTCTGCGGAACGATCTTTGACAAGTGTAACCAGTGACTCCGCCGCCAGCTTGCTGGAACCGGAAAAATCGTAAGGCTTAATCTCTTCTTCCGGCTTCTCGTAGACGTTATAATCTGACTCAACTTTACTGTCGTAATAAAATTTCAACTTGTAGTAGAGTTTCTGCTGCCCCTGTGCTTTTCTCTTTGCCCACTCAACACTTCTGACACCATCAATAACCGCAAATGATGCACCATAATCGGGAGAGGCGGAACTCTCATCCATCATCGCATAGTTATCCTGCAGGTCCGGTAGAACCAGCGAAACCTTGACCGGTTTATCGCCATCGGCAACAAAATCGACCGTTGCTTCAACAGACCAGACCTTCTGCTTTTCTCCGGGGGTCAAAGGAAAACCGAGGTATGCAGCCTTGTAAATCGTCAGGCCAAGACCGATAGCAACGAGAAAAACGACAAAAACACCAATTTGAAACCTGGATGACATAATAGGACGCCTCTATTTTTTGGCAGGTTTAGCGGTATATTTTTTACTGACATCGACGATCATCATATCCCGGAGAAAATTCCGTCCAACCAGACCGGGATAGGTAAATCGGCTTCTGTCATTCAAAGTCACATCAACCATCTGACTGATATGTCCCAGAACAAGTCGAACCGTAACAACCGGCCTTTTCTGGTCGGGAGCACCATGACGCTTGATATTCCGGTATTCCTTTATTTTCATCTCAACCGTCTCGGTTTTATTCTCGCCCTCCAGATCAAACTTGACCCACTTCTTGCCATCGCGCTCAAAGAACTCCATATTTCCGGCATGGAGAGATGTCGTGGTCGCCCCGGTATCAATCCTGGCATCATAAATGACATCTGCCGGCAATATACGGATCTTTTCAGCCTCACCGATAATCACTTTATCTCCTCCCGGACATTCTGCGGCTTTCTGAGTCACCTCTTTTGCCGGAGCAGAAGCCGGCGCCGTCTTCTGGCTAACCTTAGCCGTCCCGGCCGTGCAGGAAACACAAAAAACGCTCCCGAGAAAAACTATCAAGATTTTTTTCATCATGAAATATCGTCCTTTTTCAAGTTGTCGTTTGAGATATTGGAGCCGGGTAAAAAATGACTTAATCTCCCAGTTTAAAAACAAAAAATAAAAACGTGGCATAATCAATTTTGGTGGGATATCATACTACACAAATTCCAACTTTAACAGTTACAATTAAGATTTTTCACCATATTTATCGATGAGCAACCGTCGTTGAATGACCCGTTTCGCCAGGCTGTCACGTTACAAGTATATAGTATTTCGCTGACACAGCAATACCGTAAATGCTGCAGCAGAAGGAGGACGCCGATATCATGAGAAAAACACTGATTATTCTTACCCTCTCTCTATTTTTCATCGCTGGTGCAGTCGCCTGGGCCCAGACATCTGTTATCTATTCGGTCCACGGCAAGAGCTATTTTTCTGTCGATATTCCCGATAATTGGCTGGTCAATGTAGGAACTGAAGATGATGCGGCTCTTGCTCCTGAAGGAGAAGCGTCAACCTCACGCCTGATCACCGCCATGCCGGCTGACGGAGCCCTGTTATGGTTTGGTATGTGGGTGCCCGATGATGTCAAAAATTTCTCAGAGGCACAAACCTACCTCGACTCCCTGAGGGATCAGCTGCTCACCGAAGTTGAGACCAAAATGAGAAAAACGGGGGAAATCAATGGGATGAAAGCCTATTATGCTGAGGGTACGGGAAAAAAGGAGAAAGAAGATATGGACTTCAGTGCCGCTTTTATCCAGCTGCCTGAGGAACATGTTGCCATAGTCATATACATCGGCCCTCACGAGACAACAATCACTCACGGCGAAGAGCTCAAGCAGATGCTTCAATCGGTCCGTTCTGAATTGAAACCCGGGGGAGAATAACGATGAAAAAAATGAATATCCTGTGGTGGGTTATTGGAGCAGCGCTACTGTTTGTCCCTCTGGCCGGTTGCAGTGGTGGAGGAGGCAGTACAACCATCCACTACCGCCATGACCCGTGGGCATATGACCACTACTATCGTACCAGGGTTTATCACCACCACTATCACCATCGACCTGATCGGCCCGATCGACCCGACCGACCCAATCGGCCGATACACAAACCCAGCCGACCAAGCGGACCGTCAATACAACCGGTGCCAAGACCGCGACCCCGGCCACAACCGAGGCGGCGCTAGAAAAAACCGACCGTCGGGCGAGTCAGATATGTTTAATTCGCCCCTCAAAATTGGAGCGGAACGGGTTAACATCCAGACCGCAACAGCGGGGATAACGGGTATAAAAAGCCAGTTCCCCGTATTGCAGCGTTGATGTGATGGTTATTGCTTCTGGTTGAAAAATCTCCCATCACCGTGAAAGCGGACGGATAGAGGCAGCCCGTCGATCAGATATTTGGAGGGCAACGGTTGATCCGGGACAAGTTGGACAACCAGTTGAAGATCCCGGTTACCAATGGGGGAGGCCAGATCTCCGGGGAGCCGTTTGGCCAGATTCGTATCCTTTACAACAGTCGCAGATCCCCGACTCCCGTCAGGAAACTTCAATGTCGCCCTGGTGCCGACCCTGGAATAGCGGATATACCGGGGATCCAGATAACAGGTTATCACGGTATGTTCCAAGTCTCCAAGCAACAGCATATTACTGCCCGGTGAGAGAGCTTCCCCCTCCTGAACAAAAACATCCAGAACCTTAAACTTGTGTGTAGAGTAATAACTGAGCGCCTCTCGCTGGGTTTGAATCGTCGAAAGCTCAGCGGCTATTTGTGCATCCCGGACCCGTGTGTGGACTGAAGGGGTCGATATCTCTTTCTTTGTTTTGTCCTGCCACTCAGAAAACTGGAGGACCGCTTGCCCATATGTAAGTCTGGCCTGATCATAACGCGATTTCGCATCATCAAGCTCTGCCCGGGTCGCGGCTCCCTGCTGAAACAGGTAACGGAATTGTTCTAACCGCTGCTGCTGATAATCGACCATCTTTTTGGTGATATCAATTCTGTCACGCAAGACGCTTTCGCTACTGAAGCTGGCTGGTGAAGATGAGATATTCAATGTTTGCAATTCGGCCTGCAGGACCCTTTCCCGCTGATCAAGACGCAGATCATTAAGAATGATTAGAGGATCACCTTGCTGCACCATTTCACCAGGCTTCACCGCAACCCTGGCAACAACTCCGGCAACCGAAGCATTAACCGGAACTTTCTCCAGGGAAACATATCCCGGAGCATTGACGATAAAAAGCAGGTACAACATCTTTCCCAGAAAATAAAGGAGAGGGCTGGATACAATCAGCAGAATGAGATACCAGCGAAATCGCGCGGTTTTCCGCTTTGCCGGTGCATAGGGCACCTTCATTTCCTTTTCCCGCTGCGGATGATGCTGTCTGTTTTCATCAAAATTAATTTTCATCATTCATATCCATATAATCCTGCCAGGACTGGATGTAAATACATCCCGCCCTGTTACCTGTCTGCTGTTTCAGTACGTTCAATTTTTCAAGGAATTGCGTCCTTGACAACCCGGCATAGCTCCCATTGTCACCAAGTTGCGGCTCAACCGACTGGGCAATAGAGATAGGGATTTTGGGAAACATGGTCATGATGGTTTCTGCTCTAGCTGCCACCTTTTCAGGATTATTAATGTAAATCATCAGTGTAACAGAAACATTTCTTAAATTTTGCAGACCACAACCGAGACAAAAGTCATCCGTATTTTCAATAAGGTAACGAGGGTGCAGATCTAATTCCACCGGCAAGGATGTCAGCCGTGAAACGGCCTGAACAGTCCGCAGCAGATGGGCAAGGATCGCATTGTCAGGGATTTGCAGGTGCGCCAGCTGATTGGGTTCCAGATCCAGATGTATCTGCGAAAAATCAAAATCGTGCAGCCGGCCAACAATCGTCAGAAGATCCTGACGATATTCGGGCAGAATCCACGTTGGTTCACCAAGCAGTAGCCCGACATCGACTCCAGCACGTTTTGCATTCCGAATAAACGACTGCAACTGGGTTTTTCCAATTGGGAGTTTCAACCTGTCAAGTTGCGCCCGGTCAAAAGAGAGCAACATCCTGTTTATCCCACGCTTTCGAATGTTTTCCCAAAACGTGACAGAAGCGTGTTCATCAGAAAAAAGTTTTCGGGTATTCCAGACATACACCCCAAGACAGTCATTCTGGGCAAAAGCAGTGTTCGCAGCAGCCGATGTCTCTGCAACCGGTGAAGAGGTGGGAACTTGACAGTCGGGCAGCCGCTGCTGCCACAGCGGGCGGAGATAACGCTCATCAACCACGTCAACCTGCGGTTTCACTCTGTCACGGTTGGCGGGATCATTCTCTGCGCTGGCAAGGAGGCGTACGGCTCCCTGCAACAGGGACACTTCCGCATCAACATAATCCATAGCAGCCTGATAGTACCGATAACGACTATGCTGCAACTGTTCAAAAGTATCCCCGGGGAGGGTGTCTCTCCGTAAAACACCTTCCCGAACCCTCTCCAGTGCCGCCTTGGTTCGCAGAGCAGCAAAGCGTCTGTTTTCCAGTGTCGCCCGATAGTGTTCAATCTCACCGTCAACGCTGCTCAACAGCTGACTGCTCATCTGATCCAGTTCCCGTTGCAACTTCAGTAAATGAGCTTGTTCGCTCGCAGCTTCCGCATGTGCCGCCCGGGAAAATTCCCAGGGGGCATCCACACTAAACTGAAGCGTAACACCATAACCGTTATCATTACTGGGAAAATCGGTATCGGTGTGCCCCGTCAGGCTGACCCTGGCCTGAACGTCGGAATGCCGGGAAAGGTTGAGAACACGAAGTTGTTTATCAATCAATCCCCGCAATCTCACAATGTCAGGATGGTTATTCAGGACCATGGAATGGAGTAGTTGCGGATCAAGTTCAGGGTGAGGAAGATCCGGATCGCGTGCAACAAAATTCCCGGCATGATGGTTTGTCAGCAAATTGATATTGGATTGAGCTCTTTTCTCGGCAGCTTTCAAAGTAGAAAGATCTTGGTGAACGAGGGCAAAAGCAGAGAGGAACTCCTGCCTGTCTGCATCAAGGAGCAACCCCTGTTGATACCTTTGCTGCAAAATATGGTTTGTCTGCGCTTCATCCAGCAAAAATGTCTGGCTGAGTTTAATTTTCCGCTGAATTCCCCACAGGAGACTATATTGCGAACGGAGAGCCTCCAAACTTTTCAGTCGGGCAAATTTTTCCTGTTGCTGCCTCTCCCAAACGGTCTCTTCCGCTTTGAGAACCTGGACCCGCTGCCCGGCCATGGTTCCTAACAGGGGGTAACGTAATCCAAGAAAAAAACGGATCCGGTCATAATCACGCATTTTGTCGGCGGTGACAGCTTCCCGATAGTGGCCGACCCCGGTCCCGCCAAACAACTGCAATCCACCGACTGCCCGTTGGCGTTCCAGGCGCTGCAAACTTTCTTCAATTTCAGCTGCAGCAACCAGTGATTCCAAAGAGTTGGAAACAAACGGTTCAAGTTCTGACAGTGACTGGTGTGGGCGCGAATCTGCCACGTCAGCGCTCACTATTTCATCTCCTGCAATAGAGAGCTGCGGGCCACCTAAAAACAGGAACGCCAGGAGAAGATAACAACATCGTATCGTGGGGAGGAAATGCTTCATTGTGACAGTGTTCCGATCATAGTGCTGTGAACAGTTAATATTTGCTCTTTTTCAACACCCACCAGGGGGCCATTGTTGAGTCGAGATGAGATTGCATAAAAAGCTCTTTCATACAGGCAAGCGCCGCCCAGATCCGCAGAAAAAACGTAAAAAACGGCATAAGGACAACATAGGGCGCCAGGCTGAGATCCTGCCGTGGGCGTTCCGATATCAGCAATACACTCACAAGGTAGAAGATGATAGTAATCGCCAGGTAGACCAGATACACGAGGGCCCAGACCGCAAGGACAAGAGCTGCCGGGTAAGCAGTAAACACATAGCAGGAGTAGAACAGAATGACAAAAGGGAGAACAATCTGAAATAACAGTCCAACCCACATTTGCATAAGCATATTTTTCCAGCCAAGCAAACGGGGGCTGAAACTCAGAAAATGCTTGCGAATATAAATATAGAACAAGTCTCCATCCCAACGAAGCCGCTGGTTGAAAAAATCACGAAAGGTGACGGGGACGTCGGTATGACCAATCGCTCTGGGTTCAAAACAGATACGAAGGTTCGGATGCCGGGCAAAGTAATTTTTGATGCGCAGCGTCATATCAAGATCTTCTGCTGTGCCACTGTCCCACCCCCCAAGTCTTTGAATAAAAGCTTTCCGAAAAATACCAAAAGCACCGGAAATGTTGTTCACCAGATTAAACTCACTCAAACCGGTTCTGGTCGCATGAATTGATATGAGGTATTCAATGGCCTGTAACCGGGTGACCAGACTTGTATTTTTATTCCTGACCCGCAGACTTCCCGCAACCCCAACCACGTTAGGATCGATAAACTGCCGGGTTGCCCGATACACCATATCGTTATCAAATGAGGTATCGCCATCAACATTGATAACAATTTCACCGGTGGCACCCTGCAGGCCGGCGTTCAACGTAGAAACTCGCCCGCCCCGCTGCCATTTCGGTAAAACACGCAACACCCGGTTTGATTTATTTTGACAATAGGCCTCCATCTCCCGTGCAGCAAGATAGGTATTTTCATTTTGATGGGCGCCATCAACAACAGCAATGATTTCAATACGCCCTTTATACAGCTGCTCATACAGGCTACTGATGGTCTTCTGGACATCCATGCCCTCAGAGTAGCAGGTAATAATACAGGACACCGCCGGCAGGTAGGCGGGATTGTCCGGTGCAGGAGTCAGCTCCCGGCTGTAATATCTCAATATTCCGATCAAAATCAGAAGATAAACGGGCATTTCAAGAAAAAGGACAAAGGGGACAAATTTGAGAATAAAAATTTCCAGCCCCTGCTGAAACGGGCTGAGAAGCAGCAAAATCAGGGTGTGGGAGACTTGTGCAATAAAATCCCCAATCATACAATTCCACCTTCAAGTCGGGCGAGCAGTTGCTCGCCGGTTTCCCCCGCAATCATATGATCCGGAGCATGAAAGGTAACAACGTCACATTCCAGTTGAACCCCCTCATCCTGAATTGAGAGAGATTGAAGATCAATAAGCCTGGAGACAATAATATTGCAGTCGGAAGGGTCTGTCTTTGGCAGTAAAATCCAGATAATATCGGTAACGGTCCGTGTCATCAGATCTGTCGTACGAACGATTTCATGGATACGGGAGATATAACCATCTACCAGCTCAATCAGGCGGTATCTTCCTATTTTCTTATACAACTCAGGTAAGTTTGTGACCCGGATTCCTACCAGGCTAAAGAGTTCTTCGGTGTAACGCTGGCACATTTTCAACAGCCAATCGACAGTGTAACTGAAATGAACGGGATTGATGTTCTGCAGTTCATCAAAAAGGCTGTAGACATCTTCCACCTCTCCCGTCCGAACCGCATATACGACCCGGTCAGTACTTCGGTAGGAATAAACCGGCCAGGGTGTCAATTCATCGGGCTTGTTTCTTTTTCCGCAGTGCTGACAATGGGCAATAACATCGGGTTCCTGAAATAAACTGTCACAATCGTGACAGACATAATTTTCCAAAGGGCGATCATAGTCGGCACCGATATGCCGTAATTGCGTCATGCACTGGGGGCAGGCCAGGACGTTATCAGCCATGAACTGCTCTTGTGGAGCAACATTGCCACAGCTGAAACAATGGAGAAAGGGCTTCTTTTCGATTTCGATACTACGACAATCGGGGCAGACATCAATAAAATTAAAATGGGCATAATAGCAAGCCGGACAATGACGTACCCGATCAATCAGGTCAACAACCGTGATGAATTTTCGATTTTTCAGAGTTGTAACAAGGGAAGATCCCTCGTCCTCCCCGGCTAAAACCTCAAGCAGAGGATAGGAATACAGGTGAGGATGATTCCACTGCTGAAACGGAAGAATAACTGTTTCGGGGCGCAGAAACAGGTAGGCAAGGACTCTGAGCAACCCATTTTCGGCATAGTCATCAAGGTCATGCTGCAATCGCATCTGCTGCTGGAAAAGTTGCTCCGATTTTGCGATGGCCTCTTCCAAAGTCGAGACCTGGCCATCACTCAACATCTCAAAGGAGTCACCGGTATGATCACAGAGAAATATGGGATGTAAAAAGGTATCATTTGCACCCCGCAGTTTCTTGAGAACGTCTAACGCCAGATCATCGGAATGACTCTCAATAATAAAGCCATCTGGAACTGTTTTGTTTTCCAGATAGTCTTCATAGCTGGAAAATATTTCGCAGGAAATATCTGCAGTGTCAATGCACAGGGAATGTTTACCCAGTGCCAGATAAATAAAATTCATCATAAATTGTCCGGTTAAAAAATAAGGCGATAACTCGATTCGTGGTCACCACCAGAAAAAGAATGATAACCGTAAAAGTAATAATATGCCAATTACGCCCAGAATGAAACTATTAATGTCAGACTGTTTAAATTGTCGTGACAACTCTTTGATAAATAACAGGACCTTGCACACCCCGTCCAGGTAGCTCAGGTCAAATCAGCTACTGCCTGGCCAGGCGGATATTCTCAACACAATTCTCAAAATTGGAGCGGAACGGGTTAATATCCAGACCGCCCCTGCGGGTATAGCGGGCGTAGACTGTCAGCTTTTCAGGCTGGCAGTAACGCATCAGATCGACAAAAATCCGTTCAACACACTGCTCATGGAATTCGTTGTGCTGACGAAATGAAATCAGGTAACGAAGCAATGCTTCGGGGTCGATTCTGCCACCCCGATAACGGATCAGCACACTCCCCCAGTCGGGCTGGTTGGTCACCAGACAGTTGCTCTTGAGGAGATGGCTGTGAAGTTCCTCTTCAACAGGTGCAGCGGAGGCTGCTGCACCCTGCAAAAATTCCGCATGAAACGAATAGTCATTGACTTCGATATCGAGATCGTCGATGCAGTGCCCCGGTAATTCACGCAGGGTCTCGTGACCGAACTCGCTGCTGCCACGCAAACAAACGCTCACATCGGCCCCGGCAACAGCCGATAAATCTTCAGCCATCTGCTGCTGAACCTGCGAAAAACTGTCAAAGCGGGTCTGGTTATACGAGTTAAGATAAAGTTTGAATGATTTTGATTCAATCAGAGAAGGAGAGTCACAGGGAAAGTGAAATTCTCCCAGTGCAATCACCGGCTTCCCCTTACTGTTGAGCCATGACAGCTCAAATCCATTCCAGAGATCGTAACCGGCAAATGGCAGTGCCCCACCGATCCCTATTTCGTCACGTTTGACCTTACGGGGAAACGGACAGAGAAGCTGCGGATCGTACTCCGTCTTGTACGGGGTCGCCTTGCCCAGGGGCAGGGTTGATTCAAATTCAGACATAATGACCTTTCAAAATTTACAGTTAGCGCAAAAAATATTACCACTTACAGGGCGATTGCTGTTATGATTCCCCGCTCAATCGGCTCAGGCTTACGGGTCTAACCGGTCGAAGCATAAGTACTTTTTATTCACCCGTCAACATGGAGAAAGATTATGAAAGTCGGATTAGTTGGTTGGCGTGGCATGGTTGGTTCCGTGCTGATGCAACGGATGGTCGAAGAGAACGATCTCGCTGAAGTCACTCCGGTGTTTTTCTCAACCTCTCAGGCAGGCCAGACAGCCCCCGATTTCGGTCAGGGAGCAAGCCGTTTGGAAGATGCCAGCGATATCACCAAGCTCGCCGAGCAGGATATTATCATCACCTGCCAGGGTGGAGACTATACAAAGGACGTTCACCCAAAATTACGTGCCAGTGGTTGGGACGGGTACTGGATTGACGCTGCGTCATCGCTGCGGATGGCTGACGATGCCGTGATCATCCTTGATCCAATCAACCGCGATGTCATCGATGCCGCCCTGAACAATGGGTGCAAAGATTTTATCGGGGGCAACTGTACCGTCAGCCTGATGCTGATGGCAATCGGTGGCCTTTTCAATGCCGGGCTGGTCGACTGGGTCAGCTCCATGACCTATCAGGCCGCCTCAGGGGCCGGTGCTCCCAATATGCGTGAACTGCTGACACAGATGGGAACTCTGAACAGTTGCGTTGCCGAAGAGCTGAAAAACCCCGGTTCTGCAATCCTTGAGATCGATAAAAAAGTTTCGGAAACCCTGCGCAGCGATGACTTTCCTAAAGCGGAATTTGGCTACCCCCTTGCGGGCAGTGTCCTGCC
>CAZQFI010000188.1:0-6068 GCA_964592545.1 uncultured Geobacteraceae bacterium | reverse complement strand
CGGACAGAACTTTTCTGATCACTTTGACAAGCTTTGCTGCCGTCACCGGTTTGCTCACATATTCCCGAATGCCGAGCTCCCGGGCTGAATCACGGTCAATCAGGGTGCTGTAACCGCTACACAGGATGATCGGCAGCTGTGGATTCCGTGCCATCACCTTTTTTGCCAACTCGACCCCGGTCAGCTGCGGCATCGTCATATCTGTGATCAGCAGGTCGAATATTTCGGGATTTTTTTGGAAGGCTGAGAGTGCTTCCTCCGGGTGCGAGAAGGTTGTGATCTCGTAGCCGAATGCGGGGAAGGCTTCACGAGCAACCGAGAGAATCGTCTCCTCATCATCAACAAAAAGGATATGTTGCCCACCACTCTCGATCAGTGTCGGCTCAACTTCGCTGACTTTTTCTACCGGTGGGCGGTCAATGACCGGAAAATAAAGTCTGAAAATTGTTCCCTGACCCAGCTCGGAATAGACCTGAATAATCCCATCGTGTTCTCTGACGATTCCATGAACCATCGCCAGCCCCAGTCCTGTTCCCGCTCCGGTTGTTTTGGTTGTAAAATAAGGTTCAAAGATTTTTTCTTTTGTCTCTTCATCCATTCCTGTCCCATCGTCGCGGACTTCAAGTTCAAGATAGGTTCCCGCGGGTAACGCTTCTCCCAGGACATGGTCTTCTGTTGCAATCTCCCGCTGGTGCAGTGTGACGCTGATCGTTCCGCCTTTCTCCAGCATGGCGTGATGGGCATTGGTACAGAGATTTAAAATAATCTGGTGGATCTGTGTCGAATCGGCAAAGACGGTCTGCTCTTTTGCTGTGATCTGTTTTTTGATTTCAATGGTAGCCGGCAGGGAGGATCTCACCAGTTTGACGGCCTCTTCAACGATCAGAGACATCTTCATCGGATATTTGTTCTGCCCCGATTTGCGCCCGAAAGTCAGAATCTGCTGGATGAGAGATTTTGCCCGCTCAGCAGCCTGCCGGACACGTTCCAGATCCTGCTGTAATTTTTCCCTGTTGTCCAGATGGAGGGACGCCAGCTCTGTATAGCCGTAGATTGCGGCCAGAATATTGTTGAAATCGTGAGCAATTCCCCCGGCAAGGGTGCCAATTGCCTCCATTTTTTGTGACTGGCGCAGCTCTTCTTCCAGCTTCTCTTTCAGGGCAATATCGTCCTGTAATCGCTGACTCATCTCATTGAGAGCCGACACAATACGATCCAGCTCATCGGGATTGTCGGGATGTTGCTTTTTGTCCGAAAGGAGGAGTGGCTTCCCCAGGTTATGGAAGTCGATATTTTTGGTGAATTCGGTAATCTGCAGCAAATGGCGGTTGAAGTAGAAGTAAAACAGGAAGAGGGCGAACGCACAGACGATGACCACTTTAATAAATTCGACGGCGATAATCCCAGGGAGCTGCTGGATTAAACGGTTTTTGATGTTATCTGTCGTTGCATAGATGACAAAATCGGCGATCGGAATTTCTTCACCCCTGAAGTTGAAATGGAGCTTGAATTTTTTTGACAAAAGGTTGGTGGTGTCCTGCGGCTTCATTCCCGCGTGGTATTCGTCGCTTAACGTGTCCAGCTCAACGTAGACAATGTCACTCTGCTGCAGAATACTGTCGAGTTGGATTGCGATGGTCTCTTCGTTGAATCTCCAGACGTTATTTGCCAAGACCTGTAGCTGACTGTTTTCGATATTTTCGAGGTAATGGGTGAGGGCTTTTACTTCGTGGGTATAGGTGAGATACATCCTGAGGCAGGTCAGGGAGATCGTCATGACAACCCCGAAAACAAAAAGACAGAAAATCATCTTATTCAGAAGAGGATGATCTCCGGTTTTTTTTATATCGCCGTTTTTCATGCCCGCCTTATGGCTTCCCGGTGGTATCAGTTCACCCCCCGGAATTGCTCAAATGTCTGAAGCGCTTGTCGGTAAAGGAGACTCCCTTATCATGAGTACCTTCAAATAAAACATCTATTGCGTTCTTTTAGCAAGTCTTTTCTGATTTTTAACGGTCTTTTATGGTTGTTTTGATCTCGCGTTTGTCCAAGTTGTTTGTGGAGGAAGGTGAGGGATCTTCAGGAAGCCTGAATGTCGAATTTTTCAAACTCGTTGGTTGCCGGGGCTAATTTGACTTGAACCTGATCGACCCGCGCCAGCTCCGGCCCATTTTTGCACCATTCGAGAGCTGTTTTGACCGCACTCTCTTCTCCTTCAAAGACGGCCGAAACTGTTCCATCGGGATTGTTCCGACACCAGCCCGTAAGGCCAAGTTTCGTCGCAATGTTGTAGGTGCTCTGGCGGAACCAGACCCCTTGAACCCGCCCGCTCACAATGACTTCAGCTCTGATTTCAGTCACCTGAATGATCCTGTTGAATTAACTGGAGAAAATCTTCTTCATTGAGAACCGTAATTCCCAACTGTTCTGCTTTGACAAGTTTGCTGCCGGCCCCCGGTCCGGCGACAATGTAATCAGTTTTTTTACTGACCGAGCCACTCGCCCGACCACCCTGCGCTTCAACCAGTTGCTGCCCCTCCTTCCGGCTGAACTGTTCCAGTGTTCCGGTGAAGACAAACGTTTTCCCCTGTAATGCATCTCCACGGGGCTGGTGGTTTGATTGCGGGTCAAGTCCCAGTTCTTTCAACTCATTGAGGAGTTTACGATTGCTGGCGTCGCTGAAGAATCGTACCACACTGTTGCTGACTTGCGGGCCCACTTCGTGAATGGCAAGAAGCTCCTCTTCTGTCGCTGCCGCAAGTTTTTCGAGTGAACCGAAGTGGCGGCTGAGAATTTTGGCGAGGTGACTGCCGACGTGGCGGATACCGAGGGCAAACAGAAAATTTTCCAGAGGTTTTTGTTTACTTGCTTCGATTGCATTCAGCAGTTTTTCTGCCAGTTTGTCACCCATCCGTTCAAACTGAAAAAGTTTTTCCTTATCGAGCCGATAGAGGTCGACCAGATTTTTAACCAGATCGAGGCGCAATAACTGGTCAATCTGTCTATCGCCAAGTCCTTCAATATCCATCGCCCCACGGGAACAGTAGTGTTTGAGAGACTCCTTTAAGCGGGCCGGACAATTGATGTTCTGGCAACGCGGAACAACTTCATCTTCTTCTTTGAAAAGAGAGGTGTGGCAGACCGGGCAATGGGTCGGCTCGATAATCGGTTGCTCACGGCCATTCCGTTTTTCCGGTATCACGCGGATAATGTCGGGGATCACATCACCGGCTCTTTCGACAACAACGGTGTCACCGATACGGATGTCGAGGCGTTTAATTTCATCCCAGTTGTGAAGACTGGCGCTGGAGACAGTGACCCCACTGACATTGACAGGACGCAGGTTGGCAACAGGGGTAACGGCTCCCGTTCTGCCAACCTGGAGCCGGATCGATTCGAGAACGGTTTCCTCCTGCCGGGCAGGAAATTTACAGGCAATGGCCCAGCGTGGAGTCCGACTTTTTTCGCCCAGTTCGCGCTGTAGCTGGCGGTCATTGACTTTTACGACCATCCCGTCGATTTCGTAGGGGAGTTGGTCGCGCAACTGTTGCAGCTCTGAGTAACGAGCGATCACATCATCAATATTTTTTGCGACAGAGACCGTCTCAAGATTGACTTTCAATCCCCAGCGCTGGAGCGCTTCAAGGAGTTCCAAATGTGTTTTGGCGGTGTCTTCAGAGATGTCACCGATTCCGTAACAGCTGATTGTCAACGGGCGGGCTGCAGTCAGCTGTGAATCGAGCTGCCTCAGGCTTCCGGCAGTCAGATTGCGCGGATTGGCGTAGGTGCTTTCCCCCTCTTCACGGCGTTGCTGATTTAACTTGCGAAACGCTTCGAGCTCCATGTAGATTTCGCCCCGTACTTCAAGCCGGTCGGGAGAGTTGCTCTGCAGTTGCAGCGGGATAGTTTTAATCGTGCGAACGTTTTGGGTAATATCCTCTCCCGTTGTTCCATCACCCCGGGTCGCACCCCGAACCAGTTTACCGTGCTGATAGGTGAGGGCGATGGCGACCCCGTCAAGTTTCGGTTCGCAGATGTATTCAAAATCGTCTGTTCGTGAGAGAAACCGCTTGATTCTGCCATCAAAACTTTTGAGGTCTTCGGCATTGAAAGCATTTTCAAGTGATAACATCGGACTGGCATGGGTTGCCTCGGCAAAACCATCAAGGGGAGTGCTGCCGACCCGTTGTGATGGAGAATCGGCATTGATAAACTCCGGGTACTGCTCCTCAATCTGCAGGAGTTCCTGCATCAGCTGGTCGTACTCAGCATCGCTGATAGTCGGCTGATCGAGGGTGTGGTAGCGATAGTTATGCTCGTGGAGTTGCTGTGACAGTTGCTGGTGGTGCTTGCGGGCAATTTCACGCCGATCGGAAGTCATAAATGATAGCTCTTTCAAACGGGATTTTTGTTGGTTGTCGGCTTATATCATGGTGAAAACTTGTAGACAACGCAAGCTCTTTCCCTTTGCGGGTGTTTAGGCTAAACTGCGGCAACTCTGGTTGTTCTGTCGCTGGTTCTAAGGATTGTTAATGGACGACGAAATATTGTGGCGCCTGCTGGCCTTGTTGGGACTTCTGGCTTTGTCCGGTTTCTTTTCCGGGTCGGAGACGGCGCTCTTGTCACTCGATAAACTGAGGGTGCGATTTTTACAGAATCAGGCCCATCCGAAAGCCGATAAGCTGGCGGGATTACTTGAAAATCCTGACCGGTTGCTGAGTGGTATTCTGGTTGGAAATAATCTGGTCAATATCGCTGCTTCGGTCATCGCGACAGGGTTATTTGTCAGCTGGTTCGGTGAACGGGGGGAATGGCTGACGGTTCTTGTTTTAACGCCGGTTCTGCTGATTTTTTCTGAAATCTGCCCCAAAACCTACGCGGCACAATATCCCGAAAAAATGTCATTTATGGTTTTGACGCCGATTCGTTTTGTCGTCTGGTTGCTGGCCCCGGTGATCAGGATTGTGTCATCAATTTCCCGGCTTCTCACCAGCTTTTTGCGCAAAAAAGAGGCCGAAAGCCTGTCGGTATCGGAAGATGAAATTCGTGCGATGATTGAGCTGGGGGAGGAGTCCGGCTCTGTTGCTGCCGAACAGCGCCAGATGCTGCACGGAATCTTTGATCTGTCCGAAACCCGCGTGCGTGACATTATGATTCCCCGAACTGAGGTGGTGGGAATCAATATTGATGCCGGTTTTGATGAGGTTTTGCAGATTGCCCGGCAAACTCGCCATTCCCGTTTTCCCGTTTATCGGGAGAACCTCGATACAATTGTCGGGGTGATCCACTCCAAGGATATTCTCGACTATATTTGTCGGACCGACAAATTTTCTCTCAAGGAATTGTCACGCGATCCCTACTATGTCCCCGAGTCGAAACGGATCGGAATTCTGCTGCAGAGTTTCCGCAAAAAGCGGGAGCATCTGGCGATTGTCGTCGATGAATACGGCGGTGTTGAGGGGATTGTCACCCTTGAAGATGTCGTTGAGGAGATTGTTGGTGAAATTCATGACGAATACGATATCGAGGAGCTCGATTTCCGGGAGCTGGGCGAGGGACATTATCTGATCGATGCTTCAATGCCGTTGCGTGAGGTCAATCGTCGCTTTGGTCTCTCTCTGCCTGAGGAGCATGTCACGACGCTGGCTGGACATGTTCTGCAGATTATGGGGAAAATCCCGGTCGAAGGAGATCGGTGTGAAGAGGCAAATCTTGTTTTTCGGGTGCGACGGATGGAAGATCGTCGTATTGAGGAGATCGAGATGATGGTCTTGCCGTCCGCTGATGTCTCAGAGAGCTGATTCTGCCGTTTACTCCCTTCGATGAAAGCCTTTTTCCCCATGTAACATCCTGAATCTTAACGGATTCCAAAACAGCTCCGTTTCTCCTAATGCTTGCCCGGGAGTCGTTCCCGCCCTTAATGAGGTCCAAGTCCCCGTCACAGCAACATTTATCGCTTTGAATAATCATCCGAAAGCCACTATTTGTCCTTGACTCTTATTGACGCTATCGCTATATTTTGAACACTCTGGTGTCAAATAGTGTCAAGTGGTGTCAATATGAAATTT